>JAJZPA010000067.1 GCA_021811425.1 Bacillota bacterium
CAAAAGCACCGATAAAACCCCGATAAAACCCCTGCGAACACTCAGAACTAACGAAATCGAAGGCCTGTGAGGGTCTCGTGGGTTCGAATCCCACTCTCTCCGCCACACCATAGAAATCAAAGGGCTTCGCAGTTTAATGCGAAGCCCTTTTTACTGTTTATGGATTATTTTTGGCTAGAGCCGACGAGGTAGCCGACAGCGGCTTCAGAGTCGTATTGAATGGCTTGGCTCGTGAAGCCGGATTGAGGAATGCTGGTGCCACGGTTTATTGTAAACAAAATAAAAATAATGAGTTGACATTTGCCTTACAATAGTTTAAATTATTGTAAACGTATAATTTTATAGAGGTTTACAATGAGGTTATGGACATATGTTAATACATAACAACGGTCTTTTTATTACCGGTACTGATACCGGAGTGGGGAAAACCGTGATAACAGCTGGACTATTAGGAGCTCTACGGAGGCGCGGTACTAACGCTATAGCCATTAAACCCATCCAGAGTGGAGGAATTCTTCGTGAAAACCAATTGATATCTGAAGATGCTTGTTTTTATGGAGCGGTAACAGACTTACCTTATACCTCCCGTGAATTAAATCCTATTTGTCTGCAAGCGCCTTTAGCCCCGGCTGTGGCCGCCGAAGTTGAAGGTGTGACTATTAACCTGGAGACTATGCTGGATCATTTTCGAAAGATATCGGCAGAACATCAACTTATCTTAGTGGAGGGGGCAGGCGGATTGATGGTCCCGCTGGTGGGTACCGGGGTAACAGTAACAGACTTGGCAGTGAGAATGGGCTTACCTCTATTAGTCGTTGCCCGACCTAATCTGGGGACAATTAACCACACCTGCCTGACAGTGGCATATGCCAAAGCCAGGGGACTTAAGGTAGCCGGGGTTATCATTAATATGTACGACCATCATAATCCTGGGGTAGCAGAGCGGACTAATCCAGGTTTAATTGAAACAATGACAGGGGTACCCATACTGGGATTAATTCCTATGGTGAGGGGGCTTACAGTTGAAGGGGAAAATCCTCAACCAGGTGACTTAATTTCAGTAATCGAAAATTATGTCAATATAGATCAATTATTTAAGAACTTATAGGAAAGGGGGCCACACCTGCTGAAGCAATAGCTGTTTTATGAGACAGGAATGTCCCCAATAAGCAAATTTAAAACCTTATATTTTAAGGAGTTGAGATAATTGAAACTGGATTATACCCAATTGGCACAGTGGGATAAGGATTATGTCTGGCATCCTTTTACACAAATGCAAATGTGGAATACCGATGATCCTTTAATCATTGAACGAGGGGAAGGTAGTTACTTAGTAGATGTCCTGGGCAATCGTTATTTGGATGGAATATCCTCCTTATGGGTCACCGTACATGGTCATGCACATCCCGTTTTAACCCAGACAATCAAAGATCAAGTGGATAAAATTGCCCATACTACTTTACTGGGGTTAGCCAATGTTCCTTCTATTCAACTGGCAAAAATGCTAGTAGCAATTACACCTCCCGGTTTAAATAAGGTGTTCTATTCTGACGCGGGTGCCACTTCGGTAGAGATAGCGCTAAAGATAGCTTTTCAGTATTGGCAGCAGCAAACAGATCCCCAGGGGCGTCAGAAGAAGAAATTTATCTCGCTAGAAGAGGCCTATCACGGGGATACTGTGGGAGCGGTAAGTGTTGGCGGTATGGATTTGTTTCACGCTACTTATCGTGATTTGTTGTTTGAAGGGTATAGGGTACCTACTCCTTATTGCTATCGCTGTCCGTTGGGACGGGAGCATGATAAGTGTAACTTGGCCTGTGTACAGGTTGTTGAGGATATTATGACGGAGCATCATCAGGAAATTGCCGGTATGATTGTGGAGCCGCTAGTGCAAGGGGCCGCAGGTATGCTTATGGCACCCGAAGGGTACTTGCGAAAAATACGCGAGCTTTGTACTAGGTATAATATCTTATTAATCGCTGACGAAGTAGCAGTAGGCTTTGGCCGTACCGGCACCATGTTTGCTTGTGAGCAAGAGGGGGTTAGTCCAGATATTATGTGTATTGCCAAGGGAATGACGGGGGGCTATTTACCCCTTGCTGCTACTTTGACCACAGAAACAATTTTTCAGGCTTTTTTGGGCGAACATCGGGAGTGTAAAACTTTTTTCCACGGTCATACCTATACCGGAAATCCCGTGGGTTGCGCAGTGGCCTTGGCGAATATAGAGGTTATGGAACAAACCCGCTTAATTCAGCATGTTCAGCATTCAGCCCAAATCCTTAGCAGTGAATTGGAGAAGTTTAAGTTTTTACGACACGTGGGCGACATCCGGCAGAAAGGCTTAATGGTGGGAATAGAGCTGGTAAAGGATAAGTACACCAAAGAGCCCTATCCATGGGAAGAAAATATTGGTCATCAAGTAATTTTGGAAGCTCGCAAGCACGGTTTGATTATTCGCCCTTTGGGTAATGTGATCGTCCTGATGCCTATTTTGGCTATGAGTGAGGAACAATTACAACGAGTGGTATCCATAACCCATCAGGCAATTAAGACTGTTACAGAAAGGGATCGGCAATGATAAATATGACCAATATTGATTTAATTAACCAATTAGAGGAAAAGGTTTTGGCTGATCAGGATATTACCCGGGATGAGGCCCAAAAGTTGGCTGAATTGGCCGGGACTGACCTGTATCATCTATTTGCGGCCGCTAGCCGGATCCGTGATATACGGGCTGGCAAAAAGGTGGACCTGTGTTCTATCATTAACGCCAAGTCCGGTCGGTGTTCAGAAAACTGTAAATTTTGCGCCCAGTCTGCGTATCATCAGACTGGAGTGGACGTTTATGATTTGTTGGATGAAGAATCAATTTTAGAACGGGCACTTCAGATGGAAACGGAAGGGGCTGGGCGGTTCTCCCTGGTGACTAGTGGCCGGGGGATAAGTGAAGGCGATTTCGTTAAGGCCTTAACCATTTACCGGCGCTTAGCCCGAGAAACTAACCTGAAGCTTTGTGCATCCCTGGGGATAATTACCGAAAACATGGCTCGAAGCTTAAGGGAAGCCGGAGTAACTATGTACCATCATAACCTGGAAACATCGGAAAGCTATTTTCCTCAAATATGTACGACTCACAGTTATCAAGACCGCATCAACACCATAAAAGCATGTCAGGCCGCCGATTTGGATGTTTGCAGCGGCGGGATTATTTCGATGGGTGAAACCATGGGCCAGCGCTTGGAAATGGCTTTTGCCTTAAGAAAATTAAAGGTGCAGTCTGTACCTATCAACATTCTCAATCCTATCAAAGGCACCGTCCTGGAAAACCAACCTTTGCTGCCTCCCTTGGAAATATTACAAACTATAGCAATTTACCGTTTTATCTTACCCGGAGCAATGCTGCGTTTTGCCGGTGGTCGCGAAAATGCCCTGCGAAATTTGCAGGCTATGGGTTATTTAGCGGGAATCAATGCGACATTGGTGGGTAGTTATTTAACCACTTCCGGTCGTACCGTGGCCGAAGATATTCAAATGATCCTGGATATGGGGTTAGGAGTATAGTAATCGGGAAAAACGGGGGTGGACCTGGTGGAAAAATTCTACACCGACTTGGCACAAGAGTTGGAGAAATTACATGAACAGCATCTTTTCCGTGAGTTGAAAAGTGTAACCGGGGCACCGGCCGAATGGGTGGAAATGAAGGGGAAGAGGCTGTTAAATCTTAGTAGCAACAATTACCTGGGCATTGCCAGCCATCCCATGTTAAAAACAGCTGCTATCCAGGCGGTTCAACAGTGGGGTTGCAGTGCTACTGCGGCACGGCTGATCGTGGGAAATTACGAGTTGTATGATCAGGTGGAAAAAGATTTAGCCCAGTTTAAGAATACTGAAGCAGCTTTAATGTTCAACTCCGGATATTCGGCCAATGTCGGGATCATTACGGCATTGGCAGGTAGGGGAGACATCATCATCAGTGATAAAACCAACCATGCCAGTATCATTGACGGTATCCGCTTGAGTGGAGCAGAACTTTTGCTCTATAAGCATGCAGATATGGCTGATTTGGAACGGTGTTTAAAAAAGGCGGAGGGTTACCGGTCTAAATTGATTGTCACTGACAGTGTATTTAGTATGGACGGAGACCTTGCCCCCCTCCCCAAAATAATAGAGTTGAAGGAAAAGTACGGAGCGGTGTTGATGATAGATGAAGCCCACGGGAGTGGAATCTTCGGAGAAAACGGCCGTGGATTAGCGGAGTTTTACGGGGTTTCTGACCGGGTGGAAATAAATATGGGTACATTGGGTAAGGCCTTCGGCTGTTCCGGGGCCTATGTGGCGGGGCGACAAGTACTCATAGACTATCTGCGCAACAAAGCCCGCAGCTTTATTTTCACCACCGGGCTCCCACCGGCTGTCGTGGCGAGTGTGCAAGCAGCCATTCAGATAGTACAACAGGAGAATTGGCGGCGAAAAGAGGTTCTAACCAAGGCTGCCTGGGTGCGAGATGAACTCGTCAAGGCCGGATTCAATCTGTTAAATAGCGAGAGCCAAATTATTCCCATCTTAGTGGGGGATAATGCAGCTACCCTGGAGTTCAGCAGCCGTCTGTTCGACGTAAATATATTAGCGATGGCGATCCGACCGCCTACGGTACCACTTAATGCGGCCCGGTTACGGTTAACCGTTATGGCTACTCACAGCAACGAAGAGCTGGCTTGGGCTGTGAAATATTTAAAACATATCGGGCAGGAATTAGCGATTATCTAAGGGGGTAAGCACATGGCGGTACAAGATGCCCTGTGCCCAATTGGTCAGTTATCCCGGGGTTGATCATATTCCTTTTTTCCCACTTTGAGAGTTTTCACCGAGCGCTGGAGGGGTGGTTAGCTATTTATGATGGTAAATAAAGCTCAAGTGCAAAAAAACTTCAGCCAGAATGCTGTTACTTATGACCAATATGCTGTTGTTCAGAAGGAGATGGCTTGGAAACTGCTGCTTAAAATTAGAAGGACTGGGCAATGTTTTCAAAATATATTAGAGATTGGCTGCGGTACAGGTTTTTTAACTGAACTCCTTGCCAGGGAGTACCCATTGGCCCAAATTACAGCTACTGATATTGCACCGGAAATGATCGTTGTAGCTAGAGAAAAGTTAGCGGTTTTCTCCAATATTAAATATTTTGTGGCAGACGGAGAAAACCTATCAGTGGTTGACAACGAGTCCCTTGATCTGTCTTTTGACTTGATTGTATCAAATGCAGTTTTTCAGTGGTTTACCGACTATGCAGCAGCCTTTACACAGTACCATTCATATCTGGAACCTGGTGGTTACCTGATTTTTAGTACCTTTGGCGCCGGTACCTTTAAGGAATTATATATCTGCTTGAAAGACGGCCAAAAGGGTAAACTCCCACGTAAACCAGATAATCATAAAACTCATAAAAAAAGAGAGCCATTTATTGAAAATAAATATCTTCAGAAGGTTATGATAAATACCGGATTTCAGCATACAGGTGTAGAAGAAGTAACTAAAAAGGAATATTTTGACTCATGCCGGTGTTTTTTGAGAGCTTTAAAAATGATTGGAGCTCATAATTATCTAACCGAGGGACTGGCTGCTCAGGGGCTGGGTTCTGGTATCTTTTCTCTCATCAAGAATTATGATGCTATGTTTTTCAGTGAGCGGGGAGTGCCTGCCACATATCAGTGTTTATTTGGTTGGGGGCGGCGAACAACAAATATGTAGAAATCAAGGGGTTTCGCGGGTTGACGCGAAGCCCTTTAACTATGTTAGGATATTCGGTTTTCAAAACAAATTTTCTTGCCGCTGATTAATTGCTCATTTTAACTTTTCTTTTACATCTTTAAAGAATCTTTAAAATTAAATGTTATAGTCTAAAGGATACAACTACAAAGGAGAAAAAAGATGCAAAATGCCTTTCAAGTCGGTCCAATTCTTTTCAAGACGCAATGGTTGATTATTATTCTTTCTGCTCTGGTGGGTTATTTTGTTATGAGATACCGCTTGAAGGCAGCTGGATATCCAGCTAAACGGATGATCGAGACGATCGAAAACAGTTTAATTATCGCTGTTATGGTATGGAAATTCAGCTTCATCCTTTTCAATCCGATAAGTGTGGTTACCAACCCTTTGGCTTTACTCTATTTTTCGGGTGGAGAGCGTGGGGTCTGGCTGGCAGTGGTAGTCGCAGTCTTATATTTCTACCATCGTTCGAAAAAGGATCAAGTTTCAGTTTGGGTTTATGGGGATTTATTAGCGGCGGGTTTTTTGGCCGCCACAGCAGCGTACCATTTAATTGACCTGTTTGGGGATAAACAAATGGTATGGGTTGATGGGAGTAAAATTCTAATCGCCTTGCTTATTCTCCTGCTAATCTTTTGGCGAAGCAGAGGAATCGGCAAGCCAAATAATCTGAATCAGGTTTTATTGTGGTTTAGCCTAGGTCAAGTGTTTATTGCGTTTTTGAACCCGCACAGACAGAATGATTGGTGGGGGTTTTCCCAAGAGCAAATTCTCTATTTAAGCCTTGCCGTACTTTGTCTTGCCATAGATTTGGTTGCGGAGAAGAAAAGACTTTATAAGGCTAAATAAAAAATTTCATAGGGGGGAGTTCGATGGAGAATGTTTCAGTGCTATTTGCCTTTACGGCAGGGATGTTATCGTTTTTGTCGCCGTGTGTATTTCCGTTAATACCGGCTTATGTTGCCAATCTTACCGGTTCAACTTTTGGAAACAATAAGATAGAGGTTTCCAAAAGTTTGTTACTGGCTCGTTCTCTAAGTTTTATCATTGGTTTTAGTTTAATCTTTGTGATGATGGGGGCATCCGCCAGCGTGTTGGGACGGATTTTTACCCATAACCGGGATGTTGTCCAAAAAATAAGCGGACTTTTGATCATTATATTTGGTTTACAGATGGCAGGAATACTAAAACTGCGTTTTCTCATGCTGGAAAAACGTTGGGAAGCTAAACAAACAGGGGAAAAGAATGTTTGGCGATCCTTCATTCTAGGTATGTCATTTGGAGCCGGCTGGACGCCCTGTGTCGGTTTGGCGCTTTCATCAATTCTCCTGCTGGCAGGATCTGCAAATACGGTTTATAGTGGGATGATGATGCTTTTCGTTTATTCACTGGGTTTAGGCATTCCATTTCTGGCAATTTCCCTAATCATCACTTATTCTTTGCGCGTTGTGAGGAAAATCAATCGAAGTTTAGGCTTTCTCTCCTTAATCAATGGCTGGATTCTCATTGGCATGGGCTTATTGTTGTTTACAGGCCAATTGCAGAAGATAAGCGCCTGGTTAGCTGGGTTTACTTTTTTTACGTATTAGAAAGGAAGATTCAGCCATGAAAAAATATTTAGCGGTTGTTGTTTTAATCGGACTGGTGATTTGGGGGCTGTATGATGTGGGCGGGAACAAAAGTAAAAGTCCTGATTCAACGACCCATGTCGCCGGGGTGCCAACGAATACGGATCAAGGGCAGCAGTTGACAGTCGGTCTGGAAAAAGGGAATCTGGCGCCGGATTTTGAATTGCGGAGTGTAGACGGGAAAACTATGAAGCTTTCCAGCCTCAGAGGGAAAAAGGTGATTGTCAACTTCTGGGCAACTTGGTGTCCGCCCTGTCGCTTGGAGATGCCGGAAATGGAAAAGTTTTATACCAAAAATAAAAATGAAGGGATAGAGATTTTGGCTGTCAATTTAACCAAAGCGGAAAAGAACCGGGCGGATGTTCCGGCATTTATGAAGGAATTTGGCATTACCTTCCCTGTACTGCTGGACGAAAACAGCGATGTAGCCCAGCTTTACGAAGTATCGTCTATTCCTGCCAGTTTCATTATTGATACTCAGGGAGTGATTCGAGAGAAAATCGTGGGACCTATGACCCGCGATTTAATGGAAAAGATGCTGGGAAAGATAAAATAAGGCTGCTGTTTACGGAGCTCGAATGGAATGGGTCGGCGTTTAGCGCAGAGCGGATGGAGGTATGTTTATGAACACTAAGGAGAAGTCTGTTTTAATTGTTGAAGACGATGCTAAAATCCGCCAGCTTGTTAAGGTCTATCTGGAAAGAGAAGGGTATGAGGCCTTGGAAGCAGAAAATGGGGAAGATGCGTTAGAAAAATTTAAACAATTTGACCCATGTTTTGTGATTTTAGACTTAATGCTGCCCAGATTGAGTGGAGAAGAAGTCTGTACAACGATCCGGACGGATTTGAAAAGCAATGTGCCGATCATCATGCTGACAGCCAAGGTAGAAGAGAGTGAACGTATTCGGGGATTAAGAATGGGTGCGGATGATTATGTCACCAAACCGTTTAGCCCCCAGGAATTGGTTACAAGGGTAGAAGCCGTCTTACGGCGGACCGCTCAGCATTGCAGCAAAATAACCTACCGGGGACTCACTCTGAAACCGTTAAGGGGCGAAATTCATTATAAGGGAGAACCCCTTGTTTTGACGCATCATGAGTTTCGGTTAATGTATTTTCTCATGAGGCATCCCAACCAGATTTTGACCAGGGAACAAATAGTCGCAGAACTCTATCCGCATCAGGAAAAAATTGTTACGGAAAGGACGATCGACGTCCACATTGGTAAGTTGAGGGAAAAGCTTAAATATGACGGGGACAGTGAAATGATTGAAACGATCCGGGGAATGGGGTATCGCTTTGTCGCCTTCTAAGAACTGGTTGTTTTGGCGAAGAAGTATTCTGGTCAAGCTGATTCTGGTTAATCTGCTTGTGAGCGCTATTGTGATTTGGCTGGCAGGAGTTTCCGTGAAAGACTTTGCCTGTTTGCTTGTCAAGCAGTACCCGGTTGCCGGCGGAGCATCAAGCAATTTATTTGATCAGGCCATGCAAGTTTATCTGATACGAGCAAGCATGCTGGCGCTAATCGTTGCCGGTATTCTTTACTATTTCCTGGTAAGAAAGCTGATCTTACCGTTGCAGCACTTGGGAATTTCAGCTCAAAAGATGGCCAGAGGGGAGTTTCAGCCTTGCCGGGAAATTCCGTCCGAAGATGAAATTGGCCGTCTTATCTCTGCCTTTAATCATTTATCCTCCAAATTACAGCAAACAGAGGAACTCCGGAAAAAAATAGTGAGCGACATAGCTCATGAACTGCGGACGCCTCTCACGAATATTACAGGATATCTGGAAGCTTTAAGCACCGGCGTCATTCAGGGCGACCCGGAGCTTTACCGCTCATTGCATGAGGAAGCGTTGCATTTGACTAGTTTGGTAGAGGAACTTCATCAGTTAAACGTTTGGGAATCGAAAAGGCTGGGGCAGAACGAGCTGCGGAAAATCTCCGGGGAGAATGTTATTGAATCAGCGCTTAAAAGTTTTGAACTGGAAATGAGAAACAGGGAAATAAAAGTAGAGGCTAATATTCAAGCTGCCAATATTTTAGGAAATAAAGAAGGGCTCAAACAGGTCATCACCAACCTGCTGAAAAATGTCCTGCACTATGACCGGGGTGGCTGGGTGAAAATCGAGGGAAAAACGGAGGGCCATGTCTATAAAGTGGTGGTGACCAATTTGGGGCAACCCATTCCTAACGACAAAGCGGATCAAGTGTTTGAGCGTTTTTACCGTCTGGACTCCTCCCGTAACCGCAAGACCGGAGGAGCGGGCCTAGGACTGGCTATAGTCAAAGAAATTATTGAACAACACCGGGGGGAGGTCGGTTTAATTACCCGGGAAGATGAACATTCCTTTTGGTTTACAGTTCCTTTAGCAGATGTACGAGAGGAGACAGGAGAGGAAATAGAAGAATTATGAAAGGAAAAATAAAAATGAATAATTTTTTAACGAAGAAAATCGTCCTTTTTACGCTCAGTGCGTGTCCAATGGGAAGGTCGATGGGAACCGTATTAAGAGAAGTAGCTGCTTTATTTCCTGAGTTGAACTTTGAAACGGTGTATGTAGAAATTCAAGTGGAAGAGGCCAACTATTACCGGATTAAAACCAACCCCACGACGCTTTTCGTCGCTGAAAATGGCAGAGAGCTATACCGTCTGGAAGGTTTTCACGAAACAAATATTGTTATAGATACCATCGAAAAGATTAAGCAAAAGCAGATGGAATTGGCACCGGAATGGGCGGAAAACCAAGAGACGGTAGAGAAGTATTTTCTCTACCTCTTAAAAGACGGTAAATTTTTGCCGGTGGAGGTGGCCTATACTAACCGGACCTCGATCAAGGCACCCCGCATCACAGCAATTACATTACTTGTCCAAGCCGCTGTAGAAGGTTACACTAACCCATTTCCCCCGGGAACAACCTTAGAACTGGTTCAATTTCGCGATACAGCAGGAATCATTACGCTCAAGCTGATAACCGATGTGGATCAAGCTACGTTGGAAAGCATGAAAGAAGCTTTACAGCAAACACTCTCCCAGTACGGTGTTGAACAAGTGGAACTGGTTTTACAAAATCACGGTCACCAGTAATTTCATAATCGGAATGACAGCGGTACCCAGTGCCCGGTATGGCCGTAATTTGTTAATCTATTTGATTCTCCTGACATCTTTGGATCATGTGCATTGCTGCTCTTAAATCTTCGATTGGAATTTGTCCGGGGGCGGAACTGGCATGTCCAACGGCAAAGGTCACACTGGAGCCAAAAAAGCCCCCCATCACCCGTGATAATACGCCATATTCCCCCATGGACACGGCAATAATCGGAATTCCGACATGTTTTTTGGCTTCCAGGGTAACCTCTAACAAGGTTAATACGTCCTGTAGTTCCTTTGCCATGACGGCTAATTTAGCGACATCCGCTCCAAGCTGTTTAGCTTCTGTAAACTTAGCCAACAACTCTTCCCGAGGGGGAGTGCCATTAAAGTCGTGAAATGAAGTGATGATCCGGGTTTTATGCTCCGAGGCAATTTTCCGCAGTCCCTTGATATCTTGAGCAAAATGACTGAGTTCGCAATCCACATATTCCACATCGGTCTTCACACAGACTGCAGCAATGAGATCGATAGCTTCTGGATCGGTGAGGGATGTGGGATGCCCACCTTCACGACTGGAGCGAAGGGTAAAGATCATGGGAATGTCTCCGGCCAGCTTTTTGAACCTTCTTGCGAGCGCAACGACGTCATTTTGATCGGTAATCCCCTCGTAAAAATCCGCTCGCCATTCGAGCAGATCCGGATTCTTTCGCAGTACGTCTTTTAGTTCAGAGTGCAGTCCCTCGTAATTCCTGCCAACCAGGGGCACACAGATCATGGGCTGATCGTTTTCTCCAATGAATCCAGCTTTCATAAAATTAACCCTCCTGCACTACCATACTACCGTACTACCGTTCTATGGGGTGTTACGGTTTACCGGGCAAGGATATAAAAACCGCGTCCCTTGTCTAGGGATCATTAGAAAACTCCGAATAGATAGGATAAATTCTAAAAAAATCCGACAAATTTTCTATTCTTGTACAAGCTTTTGTGCTATTCTTGTAACATATAATACCATAATATAAATTGCGATCATAGGGCGACAAAGGCAAACTCAGTAAAAGCTGGGGACGCAAAGCTACGGGTCTTCCACTTCGGGTGATGACGGCTGGGCCACCGATCTTAGGATTAGGGATTGTTCGCCATACTCATTCAGAGATGGCGATTTTATTTGGGAGGGAACATATTGGTATTAGATGAATTAGAGAAGAACGTGGCTAACCTTGATCTTGAGGAGACTACCAACCAACCGGAGAATTTTCGGAACAGTGAGGAACCTAACGATCCGCTGGGCTTTAAGCAATCCAATCTCAAGGAACAGAAGAAAACGAAAAAGGCTAAGAAAGCCAAAGATGCCAAAGCTGGGATGGCAGCTAATAAGGTACATAAACCCCAAGGACAAGGATTTAAGCTTAAGAATTTGCGCCTGCGCCATAAGCTGTTGGGCGGGTTTTCCCTGGTGCTCATTTTGATGCTGCTGTCGTCAGGGACTTCCTATTATCTCAATTCACAGATGGAGAAAGCGGCCAGGCATCTTGTTGACGATGTGATGCCAACGGCCCAGCTGACCGAGGATATTATGACCCAATTGGTCAATGAGGAATCTGCGGTACGCGGTTACATCATCAGTGGGGACACGGCCATTCTGGTTCCGTACGAAGCCGCTCAGCCTAAATTAAAGCAGGATCTGGAAACTCTCATACCCTATTTGGAGGCCCATCCTGATTTAGCATCCTTAATGAATCGGGGGCGGCCGCTCTTGGATGTAGCTCAACGTTATTTTTCGGAACAGATTGAGTCCGTAAAATCAGGAGATGCTATGTCAGCCAGGCTGCGTGTTGGAAGTACGACAGCCACGACAGATGGGTATCGCAAGGTTCATGCCGAAATTCGCACGCTGATTGCTCAGATGACACAGGAGGCCATCGCAACAACGAAGGCGGCAAGTACGCGTGCGCGGACGAGCTTGGCCGTATTGACACTGGCGGGCATTCTTATCGGCGCCGTGTTTGCTGTAGTGCTGGCCCGCAAGATTTCTAATCCCATCGTTAAGGTGTCAGCGACGATTAGGCAGATTGCTTCCGGAGATTTATTGGTCGAAGCCATGGCAATTTCATCCCAAGATGAGGTGGGACAGATGATCCAAGCGGTAAACCACATGGTAGAGAACCTGCGTCTTTTGGTTTCCCACACTATGGAAAGTTCAGAGCAGATCTCCTCATCGGCAGAGGAATTTAGTGCCTTAACAGAAGAAGCATCAAAGTCCGTCGAGCAGGTCTCAACCGCAGTGCTGGAAATGGCCAAAGGAGCCAGTGAGCAGGCTGGTCAGGCCCAGCAAGCGGCAAAGCTGGTCAAAGAAATAACGGAGGCTATCAGTGCAGTAACCGTAAGAATCGAGGACACGGTTAGCCATTCAGTACAGGCACAGACACTGGTAGAACAAGGATTAAATGCGCTTAGCGATCAAGATGAAAAGATGAAGGAGAATGTCGAGGCGGCCAAGAGCGTGGGTGAAGCGACCGGAGAACTGGTGCGGCATGCCCAAGAAGTCGGGCAGATACTCGAAACCATTTCCAACATTGCGGCACAGACGAATCTCCTTGCCTTGAATGCGGCGATTGAAGCGGCTCGGGCTGGTGAGTATGGGTGCGGCTTTGCGGTTGTAGCCGATGAGGTTAGGAAGTTGGCCGAAGGTTCAGCCCAGGCGACGGGGGAAATTGAGGCGATCCTGCAAAAGATTCAAGGCGGAGCGGTGGCAGCTTCACGTGAGCTGGATCGGGCGCGGGATATCGTGGCAGCCCAAGGCGAGGCAGCGAAGCGGACGAATCACATATTTCATCAAATATCGGGCTCTGTGACCGATATGGTAGAAAGGATTAGTGAGGTCAGTGTCTCGGCCGAACAGATTCAAGGTAATTCTCTGGGTATCGCAGACACGATCGAATCCATTTCAGCGGTGGCCCAGGAAAATGCTGCTTTTGCCGAAGAAGCTTCGGCAGGGAGTGAAGAGCAAAGTGCAAGTACCGAAGAAATCGCTGCCTCTGCCCAGGCTTTGGCTCAGTTGGGGCAAGCCCTGCAGGCGTCGGTGATGGAGTTTAAAATCTGAATTGCAAAATTTACGAAATTACGAAATCATTCAGGTTGACTTCTTAACTTAAATCACTTATAATTCTTTTCGTTGACTTAAAGTTCAGAGTTTGTAGAGTTTGGTCGAGTGACTCGGAGAGATGGCTGAGTTGGTCGAAGGCGCTCGCCTGGAAAGCGAGTACATGGGGCAACCTGTGTCGAGGGTTCGAATCCCTCTCTCTCCGCCATAGAAATCAATTTAATCACGAGATGAAATTTGTTAAATAAAGTTTATTAGATTGCAAGAAAGAGGGATTCGAACGGGCGGAAAAGTAAATGCGACCTATGGAAGCATTTACCCGCCCCGGCGTGATAGCGAGCCGAAGGCGAGCGGAGCGAATCCCTCTCTCTCCGCCATAGAAATCAATTTAATCACGAGATGAAATTTGTTAAATAAAGTTTATTAGATTGCAAGAAAGAGGGATTCGAACGGGCGGAAAAGTAAATGCGACCTATGGAAGCATTTACCCGCCCCGGCGTGATAGCGAGCCGAAGGCGAGCGGAGCGAATCCCTCTCTCTCCGCCACATGATTTTAAAGTTCAAGTGTTTTAGAGCCTAAGTATTCGACTTTGGCTTTTTATTTTGCTATAATAAGTTTGATCGTGCTAGACGGGGAGGTAGCGGTTCCCTGTACCTGCAATCCGCTAGAGCAGGGTGGAATTCCTGAGCGAGGGTGTCGTTTGTAGAGCAGTCTGGTTCCGGTTGTGATGAGGTTTTGGTCTTACGCAACAGGGCACTTCGAATCGTGTCAGGTCTTGACGGAAGCAGCACTAAGGAGTTAGCCCTGTGTGCCGTAGGGTTGCCTGAACCGAACGGCTTAGATCTGTAACGTCTGGAAGCGACAGCTCGACCAAGGGTGCACGGTCATTAAATGAAAGGTGGTCTAGGTACCATCTTTTCTTTTACCGTCAGTTAGTTAAATCTGTGGGGGATAAGGCGTTTGTAGGTAAGGTAAAGGTGAAGTCCATGTCGTATTTAGCGTTATATCGAGAATGGCGACCGCGCACCTTTGGGGAGATTGTGGGGCAAAAACATGTCAGCCGCACGTTGATGAATGCCTTGAAGACGGATCGGGTGGCCCATGCCTATCTGTTTAGCGGACCAAGGGGGACAGGCAAGACGACGATGGCGAAGATTCTAGCCAAGGCGTTAAACTGCGAGGAACGCGAAGGTGTGGAACCATGCAACCATTGTCCTTCCTGTGTCAGCATTGATCAAGGGAGCGCCATGGAAGTTATGGAGATCGATGCCGCTTCCAATCGGGGCATCGATGAAATCCGGGATTTGCGGGATAAAGTCAAGCTCGTGGCGGCCAAAGGGAAACATAAGGTTTACATTATTGATGAAGTTCATATGCTAACGATGGAGGCTTTTAATGCCTTACTGAAGACATTGGAAGAACCTCCAGAGCGTGTGATTTTCGTGTTAGCGACGACGGAGGCCCATAAAATCCCTTTAACGATTCTATCCAGGGTTCAGCGTTTTGAGTTTCAACGGATTCCTACTGGGGCCATTCAAACCCGGCTCGCTCAAGTGTGCGAGGCGATCGGGCGTCAGGATGTCGAAGCAGAGGCTTTGCGAGTGATTGCCCGCAAAGCGGAAGGCGGCTTACGGGATGCTTTGAGCATCCTGGATCAGTGTTTGATTCAAGACGGGCCGTTAGAGCCTGAAGCGGTGTATCAGGTTTTAGGGATGGTCGGGGAAAGTTTCAGCGCGGATTTGTTGGAGATGCTGCTGGCTGCGGATTATGGTAGAGCGCTTGAGCGTTTAGGTGAGGGGATAGACAGTGGGCGGGATCCCCGCCAGATTATCCGGGAACTTTTGGATTATTTGCGCCAAGTGCTGTTGTACGAATCTGCTCAACAGGCACCGAGTGTTGCCCCTCATCTTCAGGAGCGGCTGATGCAGCAAAGTCGGGAAGCGGGGTTGGATCGTGTCCTGGCTTGGATCGGGGTCTTATTGCAAGGAGAGGGCGAACTGCGTTATGCTGGAAACCCCCGACTTGCAGCAGAATTGCTGCTGGTAAAGGCGATTCACGCGCGAACGGAAGGGGAAGCGAAAAACGTTTCTTCCGATAAAGCACAGCAGAAAAGTGCGGCAAAGCCGCTGGTGAAGGCACTGCCGAGTTCAGTGGCTGTACCGCGAACTGGATTGATAATGCCAACGGAAA
>JAJZPA010000263.1 GCA_021811425.1 Bacillota bacterium
CACAAATCACCATGACTTTACCGTGACGTTTAATAATCTTACATTTTTCACAGATCGGTTTGACAGAAGGTTTAACTTTCACCGCATCCACTCCCTTTGCTTTAGCCGGGACATACCTCCACCCGAACAATTTTCATTAAATGGGGACATTCCTCCACCCGAGGCTAAAGCATGCATTGAGGTGTGTCCCCTTTCCTATTATCCCCTTTGGGGAAAACCATACTTTCATTCTGACCTCTGACCTCTGATTTCGGTGTGTCCCCTAACCTTATTTAAACCGATACACGATCCGTCCCCGGGATAGGTCATAGGGAGAAAGCTCCACCGTGACCCGATCACCCGGAAGAATCCGAATAAAATTCATGCGGATTTTTCCGGAGACGTGCGCCAAAACCTTGTGTCCATTAGCGAGTTCTACTAGGAACATGGCATTCGGCAGTGGCTCCAAGACCTTTCCTTCAACTTCAATGACGTCCTCTTTGGACATGCGTCAAACCCTCCTCAGGCATCTTGCGCGGTTAACAGCGAGTTAATATCTCTGGGCCATTCTCGGTGATAGCAACAGTGTGTTCAAAGTGGGCCGAAGCCTGGCCATCTTTCGTCACAACGGTCCAATGATCATTTAAGGTTCTTACTTCAAAAGTTCCTTTATTGACCATGGGCTCAATCGCCAGCACCATGCCAACGTCGAGCCGTGGGCCCCTGCCGGGTTTGCCAAAATTAGGAATCTGCGGTTCCTCATGCATGGCCTTGCCGATACCATGTCCTACATAATCGCGAACTACAGAAAACCCGTAACGTTCTACGTAGGACTGGATTGCATAGGAGATGTCGTGAAGGCGATGTCCACGGGCAGCCTGGGTTATCCCCTGGTGCAAGGACTCTTCCGTGACCTGCAACAGTTGTTTCACTTCCGGCGCGATGTCCCCGACTGGCAGGGTGACAGCTGCATCTCCAAAATATCCATCAATGACCGCTCCACAATCGATACTGATAATATCTCCAGATTCCAATTTCCTTAAACCCGGCAGCCCATGAACGACTTGCTCATTCACAGATGTGCATAGCGTAGCCGGAAAACCGTTATACCCTTTAAAAGCGGGAACTGCTCCCTGTTTGCGGATATAATCCTCCGCAACCCGATCGAGTTCTTGAGTGGTAACCCCTGGGTGCACCATCTCGCGCATAAGGGCGAGCGTTTCGGCTACAATCTGGCCTGCCTTGCGCATGCTCGCAATTTGACTCAGTGTCTTTAACTCAATCATACCGCCTGCCCTAAAGCAACAAGAATGTCCTGCAAGACCAGGTCTATTTCCTGATCCCCTTCAATTTCCTTGAAAAGCCCCTGATTCCGATAGTAAGCAATCAAGGGTTCCGTCTGCTGGTTGTAAACGGCCAGCCGGTTATTAGCTGTCTCCAAGGTATCATCCCTACGCTGATACAGTTCCCCGCCACACTCGTTGCACACGCTGTCTTGGGCAGGGGGATTATAAAGAACATGGTAGGTCGCTCCGCATTTGCGACAGACCCGGCGTCCGGTCAGACGCGCTAAGAGCTTTTCTTCATCCACCCGAAGATTCAAGACACCATCAAGCTTAAGACCTATTTTATGGAGAATCTTCCCTAAAGCGTCAGCCTGAGCGACGGTGCGCGGAAAGCCGTCAAGGAGAAATCCATTGGCACAATCCGGCTCATGAAGCCTCTCTGCAACGATTCCAATCGTCACTTCATCGGGAACCAAGGCTCCAGCATCCATGTATTCCTTCGCCTTTAAGCCAAGCGCTGTACCCGCTTTCATCGCAGCCCGGAACATGTCTCCCGTGGAGATGTGTGGAATATGAAAACGGTCGACGAGTACCGCTGCTTGAGTTCCTTTTCCGGCCCCTGGCGGGCCCATCAAGATGGTTCTCATGGCTTCGCCCCCTCTATTTCATAAACCCTTGGTAATGCCGCATCATCAGTTGGGACTCGAGCTGTTTCATCGTATCCAACGCCACCCCAACGACGATCAGCAGAGAAGTGCCCCCAAAATAAATATTCTTAAAACCCGTCAAGCCGATGAACATGCTCGGCAAGACTGCAATCACTGCCAAGAATAGACCACCCGCCAGCGTAATACGGTTAAGCACCTTCGCCAGGTAATCAGCAGTAGCACGCCCTGGCCGCAGCCCTGGAATAAATCCCCCATATTTCTTGAGGTTATCTGCTACATCGACCGGATTGAAGGTTACAGCGGTGTAGAAATAGGTGAAAAAGAGAATCATCGCTCCGTAGAGAACCAAATACGGAATGGAATAAACCGTTCCGTTCATGCTAAACCAGCGGTTAACAAACACGGCAAGACCTGATGTCGGCATCCAGGTGGAAATGGTTTGAGGGAAGGCCAAGAGCGAGATGGCGAAGATAATGGGGATAACTCCCGCTTGATTGACCTTTAAAGGAATATGTGAGCTTTGCCCACCATAAACCCGGCGGCCTACCACCCTTTTTGCGTATTGTACGTTGATGCGACGCTGGCCTTCCTGAATGTAAACGACTCCCGCGATCACCAGAAGCGCGAGCACCACCAAAATGATGACGGAAAAGGCATTCACTTCGCCAACCTTTAACATGCTGTAAATGGACTTCAGTCCATCTGGAACACGAGAGACAATCCCAGCAAAAATGATCAGTGAAATCCCGTTCCCTATTCCCTTCTCTGTTATAGCCTCACCGAGCCACATCAAGAAGGCAGTACCTGCAGTTAATACTACTGTGATCAATAAATACGTCGGCCACCTCCAGGCTTCACTCTGAATAAGCAATGCATTGCGGATGCCAAG
>JAJZPA010000264.1 GCA_021811425.1 Bacillota bacterium
GTTACGCATAAGCCGGGACACGTTGACCGGGTAGGCCGGGGAGGATCCTTCTGCTTTGAAGTTCTTGAGCAGCCATTCCTTGGGCTGGTCGTGGATGAGCTCGTCGTAATGCTGGATGCCGGCTTTCCGGAGGCGTTCTGCGAGTGATGGGGGCATGAGAAATCCTTGATGCCGGTCGGTAAGTAGATGAGAGGGGTTAATCACTCATTGTGTAGGACACGAATTTATCGTCTTTGTATATGAGTATCTCTGAATATTTCTCGAATACACCCATAATAACTGCATCTGTTTTAAGGTCTATCTCCGGGCGATTAAAATTGGGATTAGCCTTGATTTTACCGGGCTCGATGAGCGTTAAGAACGAGGAGAAACCATACTCACGCCCTTCATCACCGCCATACATGCCATACCATTCTTCCTTCGGATTTGTTAATGGTCCCTTCCCGACCTCAATGGCGCGATGTCCTTTCTGGCTGGACATAACAGCAACCATCAAGCTGTTTTTTTTATCGTGGCCCCTTATTATTACATCCGGAGTAAAGTCGCCGTTGAAATCCCCGATTACGGCGGATGGAGTCTGGTACGCAAAATAATCTTTTCGCCGGAATGATTTGAATTCGTAAATCTGTATTAATGATGGGAGATAATCCTCGCTTTTCCAGGGCCTGAAATATGGATTATATTTCTCCAGCACCCTTTTCATCTCTGGGGAAAGGTTGATATCAAAACTGATTTTTATATGCGTATTCCGGTCGAATCTTTGGCGGCTTTCCAGGAAAACCTTCTCCGCAGTGTCTTCAGCATGGCTTGGCGCCAACAGAAGACACGGCAGAAACAGGGCCGCCCCCACTGCGGTAATGGTGGAAAACAATCTCACCTGATTCACCGGTGAGCGGCTTTTCAAGGACAGCCTTGTGGAGCCTGATCGACAGGATTGTCTACATCAGTATCGTATTTAGGAAACACAAGGTGATAATGAGGTATACGCGCATCAAGTTCTTCCGCAGTTAAAGATTTCCACGGCGGCGCGCTGAAATCCGTATTTTCCCATATGGCCGCTTCTATCGGGTCCAGTTTCGTGTTATTTTTGTGCAACTCAACCTCTACCCCCAGATCGCAACTTATTTTTTTAAGCCGCGCTTGATTACCTGTAGGAATCGACCACAAGCGAAGATCAGCCTGGCGACCATAACGGTGGAATTCATGCGGCATTACCCATGGGATATGAATTCCATTTGTGTCCTCTTTAACATCAAACAATCCTCCCCATTTAAGGCTTATATCGTTGATATTTAAAACCTCCGCACGAGGGAACTCTGTATGATATTGCCAAGCTATTTCTTTGAGTAAATCTATCGTCTGTGGCTTGCCAAAGTGATTGACTGGATGATATGGTTTGTCTCCTATTAGATTGTAATAGGTAACCCCGCCGTGCAGGCCGTCTGACCAGGCTGGAGGCAAGGATACCAACCCATCAATTTTAATGTCAACAATATTTAAGATGGTTCCTTGGCAAGCTCCGCTTGCCTGCGCGGCGTGATCCGCTCTTGTTGAGAATTCAGGAGCTTTAAAATAAAAAGTTATTGCGGTGGTAACAGGGATATTGCTATAGCAGCGATGTGCGGCGATAGGCTGCCCGTTCCACGTATAAGGAGGGATATTGGTAATATGGTTATGTCCCGCAAACCTGGGATCAAACTTATAGTCATAACACACCCCCCAATATCCGCTTTGGGAGGGACACCATATTTTGTGCTCAATTATGTCATTCGGCTTAAACTTAAAATACCCCTTGCCGTCGACTTCCATTGCCGGCACTTCGACTGCGACTCCGGTTTCGGTTATTCTTAATACCTTCGTTTCTACGATTGGCACAGTAGTAGCGTTAGAATCCTTTACGGGAGCAGAGAGCCCCTGCCTTGGCTCAAAGGTAACACCCTTTGCCGCAATACCCTCGCCGGGGGTCGGGATTGTGAATTCCTGAGACGGCAGGTTTTTAAATCCTGTAAGGCCATCTGTTTGAACCGCGACGCGAGCGCCATCAAAGTCTACTTCTGGAGCGGCACCGAATGCGGGCATGGTAAGCCCGAGCAATAAAACTGCTTGTAGCAGTTGTTTCATGTTTTTCCCCTAAACCGGTTGAGTGACTACCTTGGTTTTATACCAAATTGGGGAGTGGCCCTCAAGTAAATTGCGAGGGATATAAGGGAGCAGCTAAATATAGCTGTTTGATAGCCTTTTTTAGCCTGAATCGGGCTATTAGCCGTTTTCAGGGGGCATTTTCAGGGTCGCTAAATGTGCCTAAATCATGCCCAATTATTGGCGGTCATTTAGGGGCTTCTTCCGGACTGCTCGGTTAGATTTTTGCCGCAGCGTTGGCTAAACACTCGATATAGCCAACAGAAACTATTTCTTTTCGTTGCTCGCTTTGTCTGTGCCGGGAGTCTGCGGAGGGGGCGGGGGGGCAGCAGCCGGTTTTTGTGGTGTTGGCACAATGTTGGGCCGCGCAACTTCTGGACGTTCATTAAGCCCGCCTCTCCGCTCCATGCCCTCGCTAAAGTTTGTACTTTTTTTCTCTTCGCTCATTTGGTTTCTCCTTGAGTTGCGCGTGGAATCTCGATGCTCATTTCATCACTCTCTCGGGAAATATAAACAGCCTCTGCTTCATAAAGCGCCTTAGGAACAGAATCGCTGGCAAAATTACTAAAGACTTGGACTTCCATTAGAACCAGTTCTCGCCTCTTTTCAGATTCAGAAAAAGCTTTAATCCAACCGTAATAAACCAGGTCCTGCTTGTAATCTCTCACAAAGACCCATTGAG
>JAJZPA010000068.1 GCA_021811425.1 Bacillota bacterium
GGCGACTCGCTTATTCACCGCCTTCACCCCCTAACCAAGATGAGTTGGGCAGTGGTCATCCTCATTTTGAGCCTGCTCTTCACAAACCCTGTTTATGTCGCGGTTATTGTGCTTTCAGTTTGGCTCGCCGCCTATGGGGCTGGGGTATTTCCCTTCCTGGTTCACTTGTTCAAAGGGCTTTTGGTCTTCGCACTTATTCTTTTTATGATTCAGGTTTTCTTTTACGACGAAGGCCAGATCTATTTTTATCTGGTTCCTTTGGGTAAAGGCTACCTGCCGGTCACTGAACGCGGCGTATTTCTGGGTCTGGCCATGGGGTTGAGGATGCTGGCTATCGCATCGAGCTACTTGGTTTTCTTAGCCGTGACGCGTACGCGGGATTTGCTGAGCGCCTTGGTGGAGAAGGCTAAACTTCCGAATGATGTGGCCTTTATGATCTTGTCAGCGCTGCGCTTTATTCCCAGTTTCTTAAATGACCTCCATCAAATTGCCGATGCCCAAAAAGCACGGGCCTTTGTCTTAGAAGGCGCCAATCCCATTCGCAAAGTCAAGGCTTACCTGCCGATTGCAGTGCCATTGGTCTTAATGTCCCTAAAAAAGGCGGAACGACTGGCACTTGCCATGGAAACACGAGGATATGGCCGCGGACCGCGCACACATCTTTATGAACTGAAAGCGGGGATCATGGATGTGACCGCAGTTGCTATTATGGTTTTCGTTACCGCGTTGGGTGTAATCCTGAGGATTCAAGGCTTTGGCAGCTTCTAAGCATGTCGTGGGCGTCTAGCGCGAAATCTGGGCTGAACTGGGTTGGCTGGGTCAAATTAAGTTAAATTGAGTTGAGTGTATTGAAGTGAGTTGAATTGATTTAATGCTGGAGGAACTATGGAAAAACGGTTGTTGATGGGCAATGAAGCGATCGCCTGGGGGGCGGTTGAAGCTGGAGTGGCGGTTGCAGCAGCCTATCCGGGGACACCGTCATCAGAAGTTGTGGAGACGCTTGCGCACTTGGCTCCAGAATATGGCTTTCACGCCGAATGGTCGGTGAATGAAAAAGTGGCTTTAGAAGTCGCCTCAGGCGCAGCCTACACGGGGGCGAGGGCCTTGGCCGCGATGAAACAGGTGGGACTCAATGTCGCAGCCGACCCCTTGATGAGCCTCGCTTATATCGGGATCAAAGGGGGCTTGGTCTTGGTGGTGGCCGATGATCCTGGACCTCACAGTTCCCAAACCGAGCAGGACACGCGTAAATTTGCGGCATTTGCCAAACTTCCGGTGTTTGATCCTTCGTCCCCTCAGGAGGCTAAGGAGATGGTGAAGGCAGCGTTTGTCCTTTCGGAGGAATTTCATCTACCGGTCATCCTGCGGCCGACGACCCGTACGGCTCACATGGCTCAGGATGTCGCCATGGAGACGGCGAATCTTCCCACCAGAGACTATCGTTTTGAAAAAGATCCGAAGTGGGTCATTTTCCCTAGCCTATCCTATAAAAAGCATATCTTATTAAACCAGGCTCAGAAGGATTTGGCAGAGAAATTTAGTCATTCGCCCTTTAACCATTTAGTCCTAAACCCTGAGTCAAGCGAGGGAATTGTGGCCTCAGGGGTATCGTACAATTATGTGATGGAAGCTTGCGAAACTTTGAGCATACATCCATCTATTCTCAAGATAGGGACACCCTATCCCCTGCCATCCCAACCTGTACTGGATCTGTTTGCACACTGTGCACGCATATTAGTGGTCGAAGAGCAGGAACCGGTGGTCGAAGACCAGCTCATCCAGATGGCTTGGAAGGAAGAAGCCAAAATTGAGGTATCTGGAAAACAAGATGGAAGGGTTCCTCGGGAAGGGGAACTCAATGTTGATAAGGTTATCGCTATCATCAAGGCTTTTCTGAGGCAAAGAGAGCCGAAGGACTTGGCACAACCACCCCACGCTCGGGTTCAAAGTATCTTGGGTACTATGGAAACGACAGAGGCTGCTAGCGCAGTTGAGGCAGCCCATGAACACTCTTTTGAACTGCCACCACTGCCCTTGCGCACCCCGGTGCTTTGTGCCGGCTGCCCGCACCGGGCGAGTTTCTACGCCTTTAAGGAGGTAGGACGACGGCAAGATGCGGTCTTTACCGGGGATATCGGCTGTTACACCCTAGGGACGATTCCTCCTTTAGATATGCTGGATACCTGTCTCTGTATGGGAGCAGGTGTGACGCAGGCGATCGGAATGAGCAAGGTGGAGCCAGGACGCAAGCACGTGGCTTTCATCGGAGATTCGACGTTCTTCCATTCCGGAATTCCAGGAATGATTAACGCGGTCTACAATCAAGCCGATATCACGATTGTGATCCTAGACAACCGGACGACCGCCATGACGGGACATCAGCCCCATCCGGGTTTGGAACGAACCGCGACCGGGCCGAACCCGAAGCCTATCGACATCCAGGGGATCGTCAAGGCCTGTGGCGTGGAATTCGTGCGCGAAGTGGATCCCTATGACCTGAAAGCCATGAAGGAAGCTGCCCGGGAGGCAATGGCCTACAAGGGTACAGCGGTGGTGATCGCCAAGCGGGAATGTGTCGCTTTGGTCAAACCGGAAGTGAAGTATGTCGTGGATCCAAAAACGTGTACCGGTTGTGAACTCTGTCTGAAAAAACTCGGGTGTCCAGCTATGGCCAAGGACAAAACGCTGGTCGTCATTCAGGATAACTGTTCGGGCTGCGGGGTTTGCGCTCAAGTCTGCCCCCAAAACGCGGTCCGGGAGGTGAGCCTGAGATGAAGCTTGACATTGTGATTGCCGGAGTCGGTGGACAAGGAAGTGTTTTGGCTTCTCGCGTGCTTGCTCAGGCAGGCATGGCCGCAGGGTGGGAAGTCCGCACAACTGAAACGATTGGGATGGCCCAACGGGAGGGTTCTGTGGTGAGTCATGTGCGTATTGGTTCACAACTCTACGGGGCCTTGGTACCGGATCAGCAGGCGGATATTCTTTTCGGATTGGAGTTGGCGGAGACCGCGCGGGCCTTGATGAAGTTGAAGCCGGGCGGGGTTATCATCGCCAATCAAGGTAAAGTGGTGCCAGCTTCGGTTTCTCTGGGGCTTTCCGTTTATGCGGAGGAACCGATCCGGGAGAGCCTCTGCCGAACAACAAAACGGGTCATGCTGGTGGATGCTGACGCGCTGGCTATGGAAGCTGGAAGCTCAAAGACGGTCAATGTCGTGCTCTTAGGCGTGCTCTCAGCCTTGGCGGGGCTGCCGTTTCGGCGTGATGATCTCCTCCAGGTGATTCTAGAATCCGTACCAAAGAAGGCGGTAGCCATGAATCAAGAGGCATTCGAACGGGGTCGAAAGATAGGGGTGACATTCCATGACCGTAAGTAAAGCATTAGCAGAGTTACCCTATGTGAGAGAAGAAATTGGCTTCCATGATCGGGCTGAAGCGATGTTGCCTGACTTCATGGAGCGAATTTATCGCACCTCACCGTTTTATCGAGAGAAATTAGACCAAGCCGGAATTGTGTCGACGAATGTTCGCACGCTCGAGGATCTGGCCCAGGTTCCTTTTACGACCAAGGAGGAACTGCGCCATGGTTACCCGCTCGGGCTGATGGCCGTACCCGAAGCAGAGGTCGTCCGTATTCACTCCTCCTCCGGGACGACCGGCAAGCCAATCATCGTACCCTATACGCAAGAGGATGTGAACATTTGGGCGGACATGATGGCCCGCTCGCTGGCGATGGCGGGTGTGACCCGTAAGGATCGTGTCCAGGTCACGCCAGGATACGGGCTCTGGACAGCGGGCACGGGTTTTCAGGCCGGGGTTGAGCGCCTGGGAGCGATGGCCATTCCGACTGGGCCGGGAAATACGGAAAAACAGTTGGAAATGATGCTGGATTTAGGGACGACCGTGCTCATCGGCACCTCATCCTACGGTCTTCTCTTGGCTGAAGAAATTCAGAAGCGGGGAATCCGGGAGAAGTTGAAACTCCGCTTAGGAATTTTTGGCTCAGAGCGCTGGGGAGAAAAGATGCGTCAGCGGATCGAGGACATTCTCCAGATCGAAAGCTTTGATATATACGGATTGACGGAGATTTATGGGCCGGGAATCGGGATTGACTGTTCCGAACATGAGGGCATTCATTTCTGGTCGGATCACCTCCTCTTTGAAATCATTGACCCGGCAACAGGCAGGACGCTGTCTCCAGGTGAAGAAGGGGAGCTCGTGATCACGACCTTAACCAAAGAAGGAATGCCGCTTCTGCGTTACCGAACCCATGATATTACCCGCCTGCATCTGCAACCCTGCCGCTGCGGCAGCCCTTATCCTCGCATCGATCGGATTCTCGGCCGTACAGATGACATGATTAAAGTCAAAGGAGTCAATATTTATCCGGGTCAGATTGACCATATGCTGCGAATGACGGACGGGGCCGGCAGTGAATATCAGATCGTACTCACTCGCCATCAAGGAAAGGATACCCTTTTGCTTAAGGTAGAAGGGGAGACTGGGGCGAACCGGGAGGCGGTGGCTCAAGCGTGTCAGCGCAACATCAAGTCACGCCTCGGCATCCTCGTGGATGTTGAGGTAGTTCCCTTCGGTTCCCTGCCTCGGAGCGAGAAAAAGAGCCGACGTGTATTTGACGAGCGGGAGGAATAAGGTTGGATCGAGCAGTTTCCCTAGGGAGGCTGCTTTTTTCTATGCTTAAAAGGAACGGCCCGAGCAGTCCTCAGCCTAGAATATTAGCGCCATAGATACGGAAAATCGGAGGTGGTGGCTATGGAATGGCCACTTCTTCTTTTCAAATTTCGTTTTCGTTAGCATGATCTTGGATTTACGGAAGGAATTGGGGAGCGTAGTAGCGAATAAACTTGCTATCCAAAGTGAATGGAGCAATCTTGGAGGTCTTAAAAAAGCGCATCACCACTTTTTCCGCCCAGACCCGGATGGCAGTCAAAACGAACCGTTCCTACCGGGATTTTGCCTGAGACGGCTTCAATAATCTGCGCCGTTCCTTTGTGACCAAATCCCCCGCAAAGTTCAATAGCCTGAATGCCTTCGGCGAGAAGCTGCTGTGCTACTTGAGTCGCTTCCCTGTAGTTGCCGACTCCCCGTACCACAAGGGTGACCTCCGGTGTCTGAATGTCCGCCTGGTGTATTGTCGGATCGCTGTTTGGAGCTAAGAAGATAAAGGCTGCTTTGAGCGACATGTTGTTAACCACCTTTCCACAAAAATTTCAGAGAGAACCTCAATCTTGAAACGATGCAAGTTGCGTGCCACATTAATAAATCTGATTATTTTGGCATTAATTTTTCAATAATTTAATCGATGATTCCACTGCAATAACCTCATGTTGTTGGGTCAAGCCCAATTGCATCCTAGGGCGCAAGTATTCGTCTGGGGTTAGCGCCTACGGCGATAGTCTCCACTGGAGACTATCGTGTTCGCACACGCGGCCATTGTGCTTAACGCTTTACAGAACGCCTTGCCAGGACACTGTCCTGGATTCGAACAGTATTCGCGAGGCGAACAGTTTCTAAACATTAAACCCTTGTGAAGTGTAAACGATGGGAAGGAGTACCAACCTATGTGCACTTACAGTGAGTCAAACAGGGACATCATCAAAAGTCAATGGGAAGGATTTATAACTACAGGCAAGGTGGATTCGGGGACTGTTAGGCAGGAAATTTTATTGTCCTGGCAGCGATGTCGAGCATGGGGTATCAATTCTGCAGATGGGGTAGGCAGGGATATCCTTAAAGAAAGGGAACTCAAGGAACTAATCAGCCGGAGTGCTCAATTGGTGGAAATTGCTCAGCCTTACATGCATACACTGCATCAAAGCGTACAGGGATCGGGGTTTATGGTCGTACTTACCGATGCAGGAGGCCGCATTTTGCACAATTGCGGGGATTCCGACATCTTGAATGAGGCAGAGGGCACCATCCAATTTGTCAAAGGTGCCAATTGGTCGGAAGAAGCGGTAGGCACAAATGCGATTGGAACGGCTCTTGCTTTGAATAAGGCGATTCAAATTTCTGGTGCGGAGCACTTTTGCTTACGACATCATCAATGGACGTGTTCCGCCGCGCTGATTCACAATCCGAGGGGACAAGTTATCGGTTGTCTCGACATTTCCGGGCCTGCTCAGTGTGTTTATCCCCATACGCTGGGAATGATTGTCGCAGCGGTGGAAGCCATTGAAAACCAACTGCGTAAGGATGAAGTACAGGAAGACAAGAACAGGGCCTATGAACTTCTGGCTGCAGTTACGGGCAGTGTGACTGAAGGACTGTTGGCGATCGATAACGAAGGGGAAATCATTCTTATTAATCCGGCAGCCTGTTCAATTTTAGATTTAACAGAGCGAACAGTCTTGGGGGAAAATCTAACCTCTGTTTTAGGGGTAAACAATAACTTCGTGAATATGGCTAAATCCAGCGGGTTGAATACCGATGTGGAAATCGCCCTTGATCATAGTGGCGAACGCATACATTGTACAGGTTCTTCTCAGCCTATTGTCAAAAAAGACGGATCGATCGCTGGATTAGTGTTTAGTTTGCGAGAAATAAAGAAGGTTCATCGTTTGGTGAATCGTATGGTCGGAGCGACGGCCCGCTTTACCTGTAAAGATATTTTGGGAGAAAGCGAGCAAATCAAGAAAGCCATTAAGTTGATATTGGTGGCCGCGAATTCCCACACCAATGTTTTATTGCTGGGTGAGAGCGGGACGGGTAAGGAACTATTTGCTCAGGCTATTCATAATCATGGCAACCGGCGGGAAGGACCCTTTGTGGCCGTGAATTGTGCGGCTTTGCCACGGGAACTGATTCAAAGCGAATTGTTCGGCTATGATGAGGGGGCATTTACGGGAGCGAAACGGGGAGGACATCCCGGTAAATTTGAGTTGGCGAATGAGGGTACGATTTTCCTAGATGAAATCGGCGATATGCCTATGGAATTACAAGTTAACCTTCTGCGCGTATTGCAGGAACGTAGAATAATGCGGGTTGGCGGCGAAAAACTCATTCCAGTAAACGTGCGCGTTGTTGCGGCGACGAATAAAGATTTGAGCAAGAGTGTCGCCGAAGGTCGTTTTCGCGAGGATCTCTATTATCGCTTAAATGTTTTGAATATTCATATCCCTCCTTTACGGGAACGGGGTAAAGATATCGAGTTACTCACAGGGTACTTGATCAAGATGTTTTCTGAGCAGATGGAGAAAAAGATAAAAGGGGCCTCCCCGGAGTTCATGGACACCGTCCGCGATTATGCCTGGCCAGGTAATGTGCGGGAATTGCAGAATGCCCTGGAATATGCGATTAACGTTGCCGAAGATGATTATCTTAATATTTGGGACTTGCCTAGTAATGTGCTGCCCAGACAATCTCTCACGCTGGAAAAGCAGAAGATTCTCCCTTTAAGTGAATTGGAAAAAGTTACTGTGGAATCCACATTGACTTTATATAACGGCAATATTACAAAGACGGCCAAGGCTTTGGGCATCGGACGCAACACGCTTTACGATAAGCTGAAAAAGTTAGGGGTCCGTTCTTAGAGTGTGGTGCCTGGAAAGGTGATAAGTTAAGAGGTTTATCCCGGTCGAGATGGGCTGCCCAGAAAACGAACAGTGTTCGTTTTCTGGGCAGTTCTTGATCAATCAAGTTGGACCCTAAAGAGCGAATAGGCTGAATTCTCCAGAAACAATACGGTTGGCACAAACTTTGCTCATAAAGTCAATAGCCGGTGAATTGACCGTAGAGCGGATACCCGGAAACAGGATGAGAGGAGGGAACTAGCCGCGTCCAGGGTAAAAACGATCTGCGGAAGATCAAACAGGTCGACTGGAAAGACGTAGCTTGACGGCTGTTCATGAGGAGTGAAACGAACGAATGGGAAAATACAGGGAGGGATTAATGAGATGGCGCTTGATAAGGAAGAAATGTTGGAGCTCTACCGGAAAATGTGCTTGATTCGTGAATTTGAAGAAACGGTGTCTAAGTTCTTTTCCCAGGGGCAAATTCCTGGGTTTGTCCATCTGTACATCGGGGAGGAAGCGGTTGCGACCGGAGTTTGCGCAAATTTGGTTAAACAGGACTTTATCGCCAGTACCCATCGCGGGCATGGCCATGGGATCGCCAGGGGGGCTTCCATCAATAAAATGATGGCAGAGATCTTCGGTAAGGTCGATGGTTATTGCAAGGGCAAAGGGGGATCCATGCATATTGCCGATGTGGAATTGGGATTTTTGGGCGCGAACGGTATTGTGGGAGCCGGTTTGCCCTTGGCAGCCGGAGCGGCGTTTGCCAATAAGTATTTAAATAATAATGGAGTGTCAGTTTGTTTCTTCGGTGATGGGGCATCTAACCGAGCTACTTTCCATGAGGCACTTAATTTAGCGAGCATATGGAAACTCCCGGTTGTTTTTGTTAATGAAAATAATATGTACGGAATTTCCATGAGCCAGGAACGCCACCAAAACATTACGGATATCGCGGATCGGGCGGTCGCGTACGGTATTCCCGGTGTTAGTATTGATGGCAATGATGTCATGGCAGTATATGAAGCGACAGCCGAGGCTGTCAAGAGGGCCCGAGCCGGGGCGGGTCCCACGCTGATCGAATGTAAAACCTACCGCCACCATGGGCATTTTGAAGGAGATCCCACCGTCTATCGCAGTGAGGATGAAGTGAATCAGTGGAAAAAGAAGGATCCAATTCCGCGCTTTGGCGCGCGGCTGTTGGAAATGAAAATCATGACACAGGACGAGATCGCGGCTATCGCTGACGAAGTGAAAAGGGAGATTGAAGAGGCTGTTGCTTTTGCCCAGAGAAGCCCTGTCCCGGCTGTGGAGGAATTGCTCACGGATGTCTACTGTGATTAACTCTGATAATGTGAAGGGGTGAAATTTTATGCCGGAAATGACGTATTCCCAAGCGATTAATGAAGCGCTGCGCGAAGAAATGCGCCGGGATGATAAAGTGTTTATCATGGGTGAGGACGTGGGAATTTTTGGCGGTTGTTTTGGGGTGACCACAGGTATGATCGATGAATTCGGGCCCGAAAGAGTTCTCGATACCCCGATTTCGGAGACAGCGATCATGGGTTCAGCGGTGGGAGCGGCGGCCGCCGGGTTGCGCCCTGTACCGGAAATCATGTTTATGGATTTTTTGGCGGTCTGTCTGGATGAACTTGTAAATCAAGCCGCCAAAATGCGTTACATGTTTGGGGGTAAAGCGAAAGTCCCCTTGACGTTGCGCACGGTGCTCGGCGCTGGGCTGGGAGCGGCGGCCCAGCACTCGCAAAGCTTAGAAGCTTGGATTTGCCATGTGCCGGGTCTAAAGGTTGTGATGCCTTCGACAGCGGCAGATGCCAAAGGGTTGTTGAAATCGGCGATTCGTGATGATAATCCGGTGGTCTTCCTGGAACACAAGATGATGTATGCCATGAGCGGGGAAGTGCCGGACGGAGACTACACGATTCCGCTTGGCAAAGCGGAGATTAAACGGGCGGGGAAAGATGTAACGATTGTGGCCACTTCCTTAATGGTGCATAAAGCCTTGGCTGCGGCAGAGACGCTGGCAGCCGAAGGGATTGAGGCTGAAGTCATTGACCCGCGTACGCTTGTTCCCTTTGACAAAGAAACCTTATTCCAATCGGTAGAAAAAACCGGTCGCTTGGTCATTGTCCATGAAGCGGTCAAAACCGGGGGCTTTGGTGGCGAAATTGCCGCGATGGTGGCTGAGGAGTGTTTTGATATGCTGGATGCTCCGATCAAACGGGTGGCGGCGCCTTCCACCCCCATTCCGTTTGCGAGCAATTTGGAGAGCGCTTTTATTCCCAATGAAGAAAAGATTATTGAGGCAGTCAAAGCTATTCTTTAATGATTTGCCCCAGCTATACCGGAGGGAGCTGACACCTCCTTCCGGTACAGGGTCATGGTATGCAGAGGAAGGAGCATTGTCTGAGAAGAAGGGGCAGAAGAAAGCGGAGAAAGGAAGAGGAGAGTGAGCGTTGGCATTATTGCAAATCCTGCCTCCGGCAAGGACATCCGGCGCTTAGTAGCGCATGCGACGGTTTTTGATAATCAGGAAAAAGTGAACTTGGTTCGGCGCATTCTGATAGGATTACAGGCTGTCGGCGTTCGTAATGTCTGGTTCATGCCAGACTATTTCGGTTTTTATGATCGTGCGCTGGAAGTTTTTACAGGAGAAAACAGTTTACAGATGGATACCCGGCTCTTAGACATGAGAATCAATGCCGATCAGGAGGACTCCCAGCGGGCGGCCACCTTGATGCTTGAAAAGGGGGTTCGCTGTATTCTCGTATTGGGAGGAGATGGAACCAACAGGGTTGTGGCTAAAGGCTGTGGAGAGATTCCTTTGATGCCCCTCTCAACTGGGACGAACAATGTTTTCCCGACCATGGTGGAAGGGACAGTGGCCGGTTTGGCCGCTGGATTGGTTGCTACAGGCGCAGTGGAGCGGGAGAATGCTCTGAAACGCGCCAAAAAATTCAGCATTTGGGTTAATGGTCAAGAACGGGATATCGCTTTAATTGATGCGGTGGTTTTGACGGAGCAGTTTGTGGCTTCGCGCGCCATTTGGGATGTTGAGAAAATACGCCAGGTCCTTGTTACCCGCAGTGAGCCCTTTCACATCGGGGTAGCGGCGATAGCCGGTAGTTTGTGTCGGATCGGACCTGAGGAAGCGCAGGGACTGAATATCGTCATGAACAGAGCTGGGGAGCAGCCGCAGATCCGAGTAACGGCTGCCGTAGGTCCTGGTCTCATGCAAGACGTGTCCATTGCAGACTATCAAACCATTCTTCCGGGCCAAAGAATTCCTATCGTGGAAACCCCCTGTGTGATTGCCGTCGACGGCGAGCGCGAAATCACTCTGGAAACTGAAGATGAAGCCGAAATCGAACTTTCTATGGAGGGACCTTGGGTAGTAGATTTTAAACAAACCCTAAGTCAAGCTGTCGCCAAAGGTCTTTTCCGGAAGTAAAACAGAGGGGAATTTGGAAATAGACAGCGCATCAAGGAGATAACGGGAGGTACACAAGGATGGCACAAACCATTTTAATGCCCAAGTTGGGCTTAACGATGAAAAAAGGAAAAATAATTCAATGGCTAAAAAATGAAGGAGAGAAGGTAGGTGTCGGCGATCCTCTGCTGGAGGTGATGACGGAGAAAGTCAATGTTAAAGTGGAGTCCCCAATGGCCGGCGTTGTGTATAAGATTATCGGGCAAAAAGGAGTCAGCTATCCGATTACGGTGCCCATTGCCGTTCTGACCCAAGAAGGGGATGACGCAGCGACCCTGGCTGCGGCCGTGAGTGAAGCAGAATCAGCCTTGCAAGCGGCTCTGGCTGTGGGAAGTGGAGAAAATAGCCAGAAAAAGGAGGAACGACCCGTCAAACCCTTCGCAATCTTTGCCGGGGATAGTAAAGTTTCCCCACGGGCGGTCAAATTGGCAGATAAAGAAGGCGTGGATATTAGCTTAATCAGTGGCAGTGGGCCCAACGGTCGCGTCGTGGAAGAGGATGTCCGACGTTATCTGGAGCAGTTCAAAGGCGATACTGTGGCAGAAATGCGTCCAATCGATGGAATGCGGGCCGTGATCGCTCAGCGTATGGTGCAAAGTCGACGGGAAGCCGCCCATGTCACCTTGCTTCAGGAAGTGGATGTGGTGGCCCTTCAGGATGTGCGCGACCAATTAAACCGCCAAGGGACAGAGCGTCGGCTGAAATTTTCCTTTACGGACCTGCTGGTTAAATTTGCGGGTCAAGCCCTTACAGAATACCCCATGGTTAATACACGCAGTACGCCTGGGGAAGGCGGAGAAATTGAAATGGCACAGGATGTAAATATTGGGGTTGCGGTGGCCTTGGAGGAAGGTCTGGTCGTTCCCAATGTCAAAAATGTGCCGCTGCTGACTTTGGAACAAACTGCCAATAAGATCAAGGATCTAGCTATTCGGGCTCGCAATGGGGAGTTAAATCCAGAAGATATCGAAGGGGGCACATTCACTCTTACGAATCTGGGCATGTTTGGGGTGGAAGGGTTTACTCCGATCATCAACCGCCCGGAAACCGCGATTTTAGGGGTTGGTGCGATAAAAGAGAAGCCCGTGTTCGTGAAGGGGCGCTTGGAAAATCGCAGCTTTATGATGCTGAGCCTTTCATTGGATCACCGAATCATTGACGGTTCCTTAGCGGCAGAATTCTTGGGTCGCTTGAAAGACATGTTAGAGGATCCCTATCCTTGGTTCCAACTCCAGCCCCGAAACCAGGATGATCGTTTGATTGTCACGGACGGTGGGAGTTCGCCACACCAATTATTGAATGCTTTTACCAGTGGCCTGCAGGATCTAAAAGAGGAAGCCCCTGAACTGGCTATCGGCTTTGATAACCTGATGGCCCCGGCTTTTGCCGAAGGGGAACTGACGGTTATGGAAAAAGAGTTGATGGCTGTGGCCATAGCTATTTATACTAAGTGTGAGTACTGCATTGCCGCCCATGTTTATAATGCTATGAATGCCGGAGCCAGCTCTGACCAGGTTTTAGAAGCGGCGGGAGTGGCTGTGGCTTTTGGCGGCGGACCGGCCATGGCCTACACCGTAACCAAAGTGCGGGAATGCATCAAGGCTTTCGGGGCGTAGAGTGCGCATAAGGGGGAATCCAATGTGGGAGTCGGGTCAGCCATGCCTTTCCGGAAAGCCTTCATTTTGGATCTGGATCAGGCCGAGTATGAGCCCTGTTTAGCTTTGCAGAGGGAATTACAGGATTTGAGGATTGAGGATCGGATCCAGGACACCTTGATTTTCGTCGAACATCCGTCAACGCTTACCATCGGTAAGAGTGGCGGACGCGAGCATATTTTGGTTTCCCCGGAATGGTTGCAGCAGCATGAGTTTAAAATTTATGAAGTGGAAAGGGGGGGAGATGTTACCTATCACGGCCCAGGCCAGCTTGTGGGTTATCCAATCCTTGATCTCAATGCCTATGGTCGTGATGTTCACCGCTTGGTCGCTAACCTAGAGGAGGTTCTGCTCCGTACTTTGGCGGCCTTTGGGATAGTGGCCCAGCGGAGGGAGGGTTATCCGGGGGTATGGGTCGGGAAAAGGAAAATCGCCAGTCTGGGATTAGGGGTAAAAAGTTGGGTATCCTCACATGGTTTTGCCCTGAACGTTAATACCGACCTCCAGCAGTTTCAAACGATTACACCCTGCGGCTTGATGGGAGTGCGCATGACCTCCATGGCGGAAATTCTGGGACACTCTCTTGCTATGGCGGAAGTCAAAGAGAAAATCGCGGAAGAAATATGTTCCCTTTTTCGCTGGGAGATCGCCAGGGTAACGGAAAATGTCAAGCAACGGACACGAGAGCATGTGCCGTCGGCGCCGTGCTTCGATGACCAACGCCCCCGTTGGCTGTCCGTGCCGATGCCTGCAGCTGGCAGCCTGGAAAAAATGATGGCGGTACTCTCCCACGGATCCTTGCACACGGTTTGCGAGGGGGCGCAGTGCCCCAATGCGGGAGAATGCTTTGGCTCGGGTACCGCAACGTTTATGATCCTCGGTGATCAATGCACCCGGCGTTGCCGTTTTTGTGCTGTGGATAAAGGGACACCCTCCCTGCCGGAGATTGGGGAGGCGGCGGCACTGGCCCGCACGGTACAGGAATTAGGCCTGAAACATGTGGTCGTGACCTCTGTGACCCGTGATGATCTGCTGGATGGCGGAGCTCAACAGTTTGTCAGGGTGGTAGCGGCCGTGCGCCAGCGATGTTTAGGGACAACAATAGAACTTCTGATCCCTGATTTTCAGGGAGCGGATCAGGCTCTGAACCTAGTGGTGGCCGCCCGCCCGGAGGTGTTAGGGCATAATGTGGAGACGGTACCCCGCCTTTATACCAGGGTGCGCTACGGAGCGGACTATGAGCGCTCTCTCCGGCTTTTGGGCCGGGTCAAAGAAATGGAGCCAACGCTGATCACGAAAAGCGGGCTGATGGTTGGCTTAGGGGAAGAGCCGGAAGAGGTACTGACCGTGATGGATGACTTGCGGCAAGCTGGCTGTGATTACTTGACAGTTGGACAATATCTGCAGCCTACAGAGGCTCATTTGCCCATTGAAAGCTATATTTCCCCGGCCCAATTTGCCTGGTATAGAGAGCAGGCCTTGGCCAAGGGATTTGCCAGAGCCGAGTGTGGGCCGTTAGTGCGCAGTTCCTATCATGCAAGCGTATAATCTGGGAGGTTAAGCACTTGAAACTATATCAGCTTGGAATTCAGCCAGGGTTTGCCTCAATGACCTGTTTCCATGCTTTGGCCCGTTTGGAAGAAGAGGCCGTCGTGGTGGTTTCCCCGCTGAAACCGTACGTCAGCGTCGGTTATTTTCAGAATAGGGAGCAAGTCCTGGATGAGAAAAAATGCCGGGAACTGGGATTGCCGGTCATTCGTCGGGAAGTAGGTGGAGGGACGGTTCTGCTGGACATGAATCAGATCTTCTATCATATCATCCTCCGGCGCGACAATCTCCTGCTTCCACTCAGTGTGGAGGAAAGGTACAGAAGATTTTCCCAGGTGCCTATCAATACCTACCGGCGCTTGGGGGTGCCTGTTCGTTTTAAGCCCATAAACGATATTCTAACGGAGGCGGGTCGCAAAATTTCCGGCGAAGGTGGGGCGAATATCGGCCATTGTGCCGTGTTCACCGGAAGTATCATCCTGGATTTCGATGTCGAGACGATGGTGAAAATTTTCCGCGTTCCGGATGAGAAATTCCGGGACAAAATCCAGAAGACCTTGGCTGAAAATATTTCGACTTTGAAACTGGAATTGGGCCAGGTCCCGCCGCGTACGGAGATCGAGAAAGTGCTGATTCAGGAATGGGAGACTTTATTCGGTCCTTTAGAACCGGGTATTGTCACTGAAGAGATTTTAGCGGAAATGGCTCAGGTGGAAAAGGATCTGACCTCAGAAGATTCCTGGGAGGCTTCCCCTCAACGGTCATGGACGCCGCTCAAAATAAAAGCAGGAACTTACGTAGGCCAGGGAAATTTCAAAGCTCCTGGCGGGCTTATCACAGTTTTAATCATTCTTGATGGTGAGCGCATGATCGATGTGGAGTTCAGTGGGGATTTCAGCTTAGAACCGAAAGAAGGATTACGTGATTTGAACCAAGCCTTAACCGGATTGGACATCCGACCAGGGAGGCTCGAGAAGGCTTTACAACAGGTGATCGAGGGCAGGAAATTGGATCTTCCGGGGATTTGTGCCGCCGATCTTGCTCAGGCCGTGATCAATGCGCTTCCGGCAAACAAAGAGTAGCAAGCTGGAGGATGCCGAGGTGAGGTTCCTGCTGAGTGTCAGAGCCTGGTTTCGTTCAGCGTAAGGCTTCGTTCACTGTAAGGGTTAGAAGGTTACTCATA
>JAJZPA010000069.1 GCA_021811425.1 Bacillota bacterium
TGATCACTTCATCAAAAGCCTGAGCACATTCCAAATTGCAGCTTCCATACGTCTTGCCGAATGAACAGCGGTAGCAGTACGGCGGCTGCACGTGTAAGAACCCCGGCGCCAACGGCTCATAGGTCATCTTACGGATGGATTGCCCGGTGGCTGCCAAGGCTCCCATCGAGTTCCCATGATAAGCCCGGTAACGGGAAATAACCTTGTAACGGTTGGACTGTCCCCGGTGGTGGTGATATTGCCTGGCGATTTTAAATGCCACTTCATTGGCCTCGGAACCGCTGTTGGAGAAGAAAATCCGGTATTCCTCCCCGAGCCACTCGCTGACTTTCTTAGAAAGCTCAATGCCCGGGACATGGCTTTGAGTCAAGGGGAAAAAAGCCAAGGATTTTAGCTGTTCATAGGCCGCCTCCGCCAATTCCTCCCGGCCATAGCCTATGTTGGTACACCAAATTCCCGCCATCCCGTCAAAATACCGATTCCCGTCGACATCCGTGATCCAAGAACCCTTCCCCCCCGTTACGATCAAAGGATTCGGGTTATACTGGGACATATGATGCCACATATACCTGCGATCTTTTGCCAGCAAATCTTCCTTATTCCACGTCTTCGGATCTGTAGCCTCCGCCAAAATAAACACCCCTTTCCTACTTCACGAACACCTTTTGCGACCCAATTCCCAAATCTCCTTCGGCAAACCAACGGGCGGTAACCGTCTTCTTGCGGGTATAGAACTCCACTCCATCCTTACCATTCACATGGAGATCTCCGAAGAAAGAGCGCTTAGAACCCGAGAAGGGAAAGAAGCCCATGGGAGCCGGAACCCCAACATTGACCCCGATCATCCCAGCTTCCACGCGCAGGACGAACTCCCGTCCATAATACCCACTGTTCGTGTAAATCGTAGAGCCGTTGCCAAAACGGGATTTCTTGATCAGCGCCAGTCCTTCCTCAAAATCCTTAATTCGCATGATACTGAGCACAGGGGCAAAGATCTCTTCCCGCACGATTTCCATCTCGGGATGACAGTTGTCAAAGATGGTAGGTCCTAAGAAGTAACCGTGTTTATGAACTTCAGCATCTTTACGCCCATCCCGAGCTAAGATTGCCCCGGCAGCCAAACCCTTGTCAATAAAGCCATGTACCCGCTCCAGGTGGCCTGAGCGGATGACCGGCCCCAGATCCACCCCTTCGTCAAGGCCGTTGCCCATTTTCAAGGCGTCAGATTCCTTTATTAAGCGTTCAATCAGTTGATCGGCCACTTCGTTGACCACCACCACCGCACTGGCTGCCATGCAACGTTCTCCGGCTGAGCCAAAAGCCGAACTGACGATGGTCTTAGCGGCCCGCCGCAGATCCGCATCGGCTAAGACGAGATGATGGTTCTTCGCGCCTGCCAAAGCCTGAACCCTTTTACCATTGGCCGCAGCATTTTTATAGATGTATTCTGCAACCGGTTCCGAACCGACAAAGGAAATCGCTTTAATTTCGGGATGCTCCAGCAGACCATTAACCACGTCGTGTGCCCCATTGACGATGTTGATCACACCATCCGGAAGTCCTGCTTCCTTCAAAAGCTCCATCGCTTTTTGCGAAGCGAGCGGAGCCCGCTCAGAGGGTTTCAACACAAAGGTATTTCCTGCCGTAATCGCAATGGGATACATCCACATGGGCACCATAAACGGGAAATTGAAAGGAACGATCCCTCCCACAACACCTAAGGGCAGTCGGATGGTTTCACTGTCGATCCCGCGCGCGATGTTGGGGAGGGTATCTCCCATCATCAGAGTCGGCATCCCAGCGGCAAACTCCACCATTTCAATCCCACGCAGTACTTCCGCAAACGCTTCATTGAAGTTCTTGCCGTTCTCCCTGGTCACGATGCGCGCCAATTCTTCCTGATGCTGAAAAAGCAGGTTTTGGAAACGAAACATTATCCGGGCCCGCTCGCTCACCGGCGTCGCGCTCCAGGCCGGAAAGGCCTCAGCCGCCGCTTTCACGGCTGCATCCACATCGGCTCGGCTGGAAAAAGGAACCTCAGCCAACACTTCCCCCGTAGCCGGATTGTACACGTCGTCAAAGTGGGAGGCAGTCGCCGCAACCCATGCCCCTCCGATATAATTTTTTAGTTTTCTGACTTTCGTCTCGGTCAAGCGCAAAACCCCCTTTATTTATGGAGAAAATTTTGTTACTTTAATCTTAACAAGAATCTCAGATTCCTCATGAGGCAACATGTAACCGATTATCCATCCTGTATTATACATATTGTAAAATGAACTCGTTCAACTAAAGCTGAAAGGGAGACTTCAATGAACAAGGATTGGCAGCTAACGATTGGCGATGTCCTAAAGCGCCCCCTGTTCGCACCTGCGGAAATCGTGGCAGGAAGCCGGGGTCTAGCCCGTCCCATTCGCTGGGTGCACGTTTTGGAGAGCGCAGAAAACGCTTCCTTTTTAAACGGTGGCGAACTCATCCTATCTACCGGTGTCGGCTTTGGCGAAAGTACTGCCAAACGGCTCTCGTACCTCAATGAGGTCATTCAACGTAAGGCAGTGGGCCTTTGCATTGAACTCGGCCCCTATATTCCAGAAATTCCCCAGGACATGCGAGAACTCGCAGAACATCATGAGTTTCCTCTGATCGCCTTCTCCAGGCCCGTAAGATTCGTGGATATCACACTAGACCTACACGAAAATATCGTTAACCGTCAAACTCAGGCTTTACGTGAATTGGAAGGGTATGCCCGGGATCTGCAGCGACTTACATTACGAACTCAAAGCCTATCCCGTATTCTCGGCCATTTTCAGAATATGATCCATGCTCAAACCTTTTTCTTCAGTGTGGATAGATCGATCGTTTTTACCCCAAACATGCCTCAAGCTGTGCAGCAAGAGCTCACAGGCTTGCTACGTTCGACACTTCTTAGTTTGCACCCCATCCCGGAAACCAGTGGTAGACTGCCCATCTCCGATCACAAGCATTGTTTTTACCAGCCGGTCATGGCTATGGGCAATGTCCTGGCTTACTTAGGTGTAATTCTATACGAAAATGAACCTGATGAATTTTTTACTTTGCTATTGGATTACACCTCTACAGCGATCGCTCAGATTCTCCTGCGCAAGATGTTTGCTCAAGAACGTTCCCTCGACAATGAAAACCGCCTGATTGAAGACATACTAACCGATCGTGCGGGAACAGAGGAACAAATACGTTCCCTCATAGGCGTCGGCCCAAAGGCAGTTCATATACCTCGCTTTTGGGCCGCTATCCTGGAGATCCGGCAGGACAAACCCGATTACAAGCAAGAAACCGATTCCCCGTTTCACGATTTCCTTGCAATCTTTCGTTTTCTCTTGATAAAGCAAGGCTTTCGGCCTCTCTTAAGGAGCAAAGGACGCAAGCTTTACCTTTTATTGTTTGAAACAGTCTCCAAGAGCGAAGGGCGAGACTCCTTGCAACGAGCTTTGAAGGAGATGGAGCACACCTGCCGTCAAGCGCTTGGAGAAGCTTTACTGTTGCATTTTGGGGTCAGTAACTCCTCCATCAACTACGGAAAGGCTGGCCAGGCTTTTCGAGAAGCAGAGCAGGTCTTAGCGTTCTCGGCCGAATTTAGAAGCCCATTTTTTAGTGAACTCGGCGTTTATCGGCTTCTCTCAGAAGCATCAAACGATACCTTGGAATCTTTTATCAGCGACTATTTAGGACCGCTTCTTAACTACGACGAAAAACACGATAGCCAGCTATTGTCCACTCTCAGGATATTTTTAAATCACTGTCTATCCAAACAGAAGGCTGCCAATAAACTCTATATCCGCCGCCAAACACTCTACCACCGTCTAGGGAAAATCGAAGACCTCCTAGGCCAGACCTACCTTAAACCAGAAAACCGCCTTAGTCTGGAAATCGCTTTGCGAGCCTACGACTGGCTACATAAGAGCTAAGAAGTCAACACTCATTCGGCACCATGACCAAAGCCTTACGACGGCAGACATGAGTGCACAAGGAACATCCGTCACATTTCTCCTGGTCAATCACAAGTGTTTTATTTGAACTGAACGCTATTGCACCATAACCGGCGTCTTGGCATACCGTTACACAGAGTCCGCAGTTTATACACCACTCCTGCTTCACTTCGGCTTTCAAAAGGTTACTCCGATCCAAGTCGGAATGGGCAATAATCCTTGGTAGAGAAAGCCCAATAAGCTCCTGTGTTGAATTGAAGCCTTTCCGGACTAGATAGTTTTCCAACCCTTTTAACAAATCGTTGATAATTCCGTAACCTTTTAACATAACCGCTGTGCAAATCTGAACATTGCTGGCCCCTAGCAGCATATATTCGACCGCGTGTTCCCAGGAGCTGATACCGCCAATACCGGAAATTGGCAACAAAGAAGTCTTGGCCAATTGGGAAACGACCCGAAGTCCTATGGGCTTCACGGCTGAACCAGAATAGCCGCCATACCCGGAAAAACCCCCTACCGAAGGTAACGGTACCAACGTATCTAAATCGACTCCCATCATCGATTCCACGGTGTTGATAGCCGCCACGCCGTCTGCCCCACCTTCTAAGGCCGCTTCCGCGATGGGCTCAATATCTGTAACATTGGGCGTAAGCTTGACGATGACTGGAATCCTGGCAACATCCTTAACCCAGGAGGTAATCATTCTTGTCAATTCCGGTTTCTGACCGACGGCCGCTCCAATACCCTTCTCCGGCATCCCATGAGGGCAAGAAAGGTTAAGCTCCAAAGCATCTGCTCCCGCTTCTTCTGCTGCCTTCGCTAGTCTCTGCCAAGACTCTCTGCGTACATCCGCCATCATACTGGCTATCAAGACACGCTCCGGGTATTCCTCTTTAATCTCGCCAATTTCTTTCAACCAAACACTCAACGGTCTCTTTGTGACAAGTTCCATGTTTTCGAAACCAATGTTTTCCCCACTATTACTTTTCAACGTGGTAAAACGTGGTGTCACATCGACAATTTCCATATCGTCTGGTTTTAAAGTCTTGACTACGGCACCTCCCCAACCTAAGCTGAACGCCCTCTTGATCATCGAGCCATAGGCCGTTGGAGGTGCCGAAGCTAGTACAAACGGATTGGGATACTTGATCCCACAATATTTCGTACTCAAGTCGATGGCTGTTCCATTTGAACCCATAGCATCTCCCTCCTTTCTCCAAAAACCAGTTGGCTGCAACGAGTCGGCAGCCACCAAGGACTTCCCGTGAAACATTTCCAAAGCTTACCCCGCAATGTGGTAGGCAATCGCAGCATTTCCAGCTACCGACTTAACTAGATATTCTATATTGACCCGGTCGTACGGAGTATGGGCATATTTCTCCTCCATCGGTGAATAACCGATGGTTGGGATATTCAGTACCCCGGTAACATAGCTGGCATCGGTACCAAAATCCCACTTCCCATAGCCCGGATTCTGCCCGATGTTCTGCAAAGCTTGAACCGCTTCAACGACGCAGGGATGGTCTTGTGGTATAGACCAAGGGTTCATGTATTTCTGACACTCTTCCACATACCCCTTATAAGAGGTTTCCAGAACCTTGCGTACGCCCACCTCAGCTATAAAATCTAGCTGCTTCTCCTTAATTCGATCGATAATTTGTTGGACCTGCGCAACAACCTGTTCCGCTGTTTCGCCTGGAATAAGCCGTCTGTCAAGAGATACCGTACACACATCAGGAATAATCGACAACCTACCCGGACTGCAGCTAATAATAGTCAAAGCAATCGTAGCCTTACCCAGGAAATCGTGTGCCGGAAGGGCTTCCGCCAGCTTCTGAACTTCCTCGATCACCGGCATCATTTGATAGACGGCATTGACCCCTAACCAGGGGGCGCTGCCGTGGCTGGTGCGTCCTTTGGTTACAACCTCCATTTCCACCCTGCCGCGGTGACCCAAATATAGGTTTAAGGAGGTGGCTTCCGAGCTAACCATAAGACCAAAGGCGATGTTCTTACTGGGTAAAGTTTTCTCACAAAGGTACTTCATACCAAACATTTCGGCTGGTTCCTCTTGGACAACTCCGGTATAGATGAAATCGCCCTTCAGCCGAATTCCAGCCTTTTTCAACAAAGCCCCAGCATAAATTTGCGTGGCCATTCCGCCTTTGACATCACTGGCTGCCCGACCATGAATAAATCCATCCGCAATGACAGCTCCATAGGGGGGGTATTCCCAGTTCGCCTCGTTGCCGGGGTCTACGTGATCCATATGTGAATTGTACATGATGTTAGGTCTTTCACCGCTCCCCTTAATAATTCCAACAACATTCCCCATGTCGTCCACAAAGACCTTGTCATATCCCAATTCCACCATTTTATCTACGGTCAGTTGCGCTAATTGACCTTCTTCGCCGCTGGTACTGGGGGTTTGCACTAATTTTTGCGTGAAAGAAATAACATCTCCTCGCATCTCTTCGGCTGCCGCTTTAATCGTATCGTACATTTAAACCTCTCCTTCCTTAGGGCTAATAAATCGGGCTATTTACAACAACATCGGCGACTTGCGCTTCACGAAACTTCCGTTACCGAGCTGTCCTAAAAATTGACCGTGGTCCGTAATGATTTTGCCCTTGGCAACTGTCGTAACTGGAAAGCCTTTAACGAGAAAACCCTCGTAAGGTGTGTAATCTACATTTTCATGAAGAATCCCCTTATTGATGTTCCTTTCCAGATTCGGATCAAATATGACGACATCCGCATCGCTACCCACCGCGATGGTGCCCTTCTCAGGGTATAAACCAAATATCTTGGCTGGATTGGTCGACGTGGTCGCCACAAATTGCTGCAAGCTCATTCTCCCCTGGCCCACCCCGAAACTGTAAAGAAGAGCCAATCTCATTTCGATCCCGGGAGCACCGTTAGGTATCCTACCGAAAAAATCCCTACCCATATCTTTTTGTCCCACAAAATTGAAAGGACAATGATCGGTGGCAACCGTAAGAATCTCTCCTTGAGCCAGACCGTTCCAAAGAACAGCCTGGTTCTCCTTTGGCCTTAGAGGAGGTGACATCACGTATTTGGCCCCTTGAAAATCAGGTTCATTATAGTTATCTTCCGAGAGAAGGAGGTACTGGGGACAGGTCTCAGCCATAATTGGAAAGCCTGCTTCTCTGGCCCGAATGACTTCATCCAATGCTTCCTGACAACTTAAGTGGACAATATAGAGAGGGGCCTCTACCAGTTTAGCCAGTTTAATAGCCCGCCCGGTGGCTTCCCCCTCTGCCAAAGGGGGCCTGCTAAGTGCATGATACTTCGGTTCGTTCTTGCCTTCAGCCAGAAACTCCTTAACCAAGTAATCAATAATATAGTAGTTTTCAGCGTGCACACTGATTAATCCGCCATGGTCCTTGGCTTGGAGCAACGCTTTGAGGAAAACGTCATCATTGACCCGCAAGCCGTCATAAGTCATAAACAACTTATAACTGGTGTACCCTTGGGCAATCATGGAGGCCATTTCTGTTAAGACATCCTCAGTAGCATCGGTCACTGCAAGATGCAAACCGTAATCTATAACGGCTTTACCCTCTGCCTTCCGATGCCATATATCCGCAGCCTCAGCTAAAGTTTGACCCTTTCCCTGTATGGCAAAATCAACGATGGTTGTCGTCCCTCCGAAAGCAGCGGCAATGGTTCCACTCGCAAAGTCATCACTGGAAACAGTCCCTCCGAAGGGCATTTCCAAATGGGTATGGACATCCACCCCGCCAGGTAGTACATATTTCCCGTCTGCACTCATTGTCTTCTTGGCAGGTAGATTCAGATGTTGCCCAATCATCATTATTTTTCCATCTTTGATCGCCAGATCGCCTGGGTAGCTGTCGCAAGCAGTGACGATCATTCCGCCGGTAATTAGCAGATCAACTTCTGACACATAACCCACTCCCCTACCCTTAATTAGCCATAGTCCTCTTCAGGGTACGACCTGCATTAAAAGTCTGTGGCATGCCTTTCATCAACGCTATATAAACTACGAACGCTACAGCAAACCCAACAAACCAGGCATAACTAAATAGCCAACCCAGAGAGGGAACGATCTTGCCGATAAGTGCCACGAAAATCCCAGCGACCAAGGCTATAATCGCCGCAATATTAAACCCTCGGGTATAGCCGTATTCGCCGCCTTCATCCTTGTAGAGATCCTCAACGATAAGTTCCTTCTTGCGCAGAACAAAATAGTCAGCAATCAAAATTGCGGCAATAGGCCCCAAGAATCCTGAATAAACGCCGAGCCAGTTAAAAATATAATCTCCAGCATTCGTCATGAGTTTCCAGGGCATGATGAGTATCCCAATGATCCCAGTTATTAGCCCGCCAGTCTTAAACGAAATGTGTTTCGGTGCCAAATTCGAGAAGTCATTCGCAGGGGAAACGATATTGGCGGCAATGTTCACGGAGACTGAGGCGACTAAAATTCCAAAGAGGGAGAACAGCAGAACAAAAGGATTGGAGAATTTTAGCAAAATTTCTGAAGGATCCCACATTGCTTTACCATAGAGAACAACGGTTGCCGACGTAATAATAACACCCATGGAAGAGAATATGGTCATTGTTGGTAATAGGCCTACCGTCTGCCCGATCATCTGCTCTTTCTGCCCCTTACCAAAGCGGGTAAAATCGGGAATATTCAACGAAAGGGTGGCCCAGAAAGCGACCATACCCGTGAGCGAAGGGACAAAGACAGGAAAGAAGTCCTTAAAGTTCTGCAGTTTCCCGGGATCCGACATAATAGGGCCTAAACCGGCTTTACTGATGACATAGATCAAGAGTGCTGTAGCCATCACTAAAACTAAGGGTGCAGCCCAGTTTTCAAAAATTCTTATTGCATTCATGCCCTTATAGATAATCCAGATTTGTACTGCCCAAAATACCATAAAAGTGATGAGTGCTGGCAAGGATAATCCAGCAATACTAAAACTACCCCCCAGGGATTTCCAACCAGGAACCAGAGTGATCATGAAATTGTTTAAAGCCGCTCCGCCGATAAAGGTATTAATTCCAAACCAGCCTGTAGCGACACCAGCCCTGAGCAGTGCCGGAATATTAGCGCCCCAGGTACCAAACGAGGCACGAGCCAATACTGGAAATGGAATGCCATACTTGGTACCCGGATGGGCATTCAGCAAGATCGGAATCAACACAATTAAGTTGCCTAAAGTAATAGTAAAAATGGCTTGTTTCCAGTTCATGCCCAAGGCAATTAAACCAGCTGCTAACATGTAGGTGGGAATACAATGAGCCATTCCAATCCAAAGGGCTGCAAAGTTATAGGTGTTCCAGTTTCTTTCCTTGATTTTTACCGGCGCAAGGTCTTTGTTAAACAGCCGATTTCCAGATACATCCGCTGTCATGTCAACTTGGGCTGCAGTTTGCATAATACGACCTCCTCAATAAATTTTCCAACTATACCTTTTGCTGGGCATTCCATTCATCCAATCACCAGACTTCCATTTCTACAAGTGGTCGCTTCCCGCCATCCATGCTTGCATTTCTCTTTTTTATTAGCTCAACTCCCTTCCAAAAAACTAACGCCGTTGCAACTCCCGGACACTCCGGGATATTCAACGGCGCCATTGCCATAGACGATATAAAACAAAAAACCGATGGAGTGACTCTTTGGACTGGAGTCAACAACCATCGGCTTCACTGCCGGTACACCTAAAGAAATATTTGAACAACTCTGGTATCATGTTATCAGATAAACTATCGACAGTGAATAGCAATTCTGGACAAAAAACCGTTGCTTATTTCGTCCACATATTAAGGAATCGACCCACAGCCAGACCCATTTGCAAATTGAGCCGATCCTGAGCATTTCCTAAGCTGCGCCCAGTAAGGTTCTCAATTTTCTCCAAGCGATATTTTAAGGTGTTGCGATGAACATATAATCTTTCAATGGTTCGAGCCAAGTTACCGTTCTCCTCTAAATACATGTTGAGGGTAGACAATAATTCCCCTCCATGATTCTTGTCATGAGTCAAAAGATCTCCTAGTGTTTCCAAGAAAAATTCTTCAAGGTCAGTCCGATGACCCATCTTAAAAAGTAGCTTATAGTAACCGATTTCCTTATAGTATAACGTCTGATTTCTTCCCTTGAACATTTTTGCCACTGCCAAAGCCTGTTCCGCCTGTATCAAGCTCTCTTTTAAATCCTTAAGCCACAAAGAACTGTTTCCCAAACCAATACTTACACTCATACCAGGAATCTTAGAGGACATGCTCTCTTTTATGTCTTCAGTTAACATCTTATTTAACCGTTCTTCGTTTCCTTTTGTCGGCAGGATGATAATCACCGAATCACTATGCAGCACAGATAGAGCCTTGCACTTGTGTCTCCCTAATACTTCCTGGATTATTTGGTGGAATAGCATCTTTATTTCTAAGACTCTTTTCTCGTCGCGAATTCCCGCTTCTTTCAAGTATGAGGCAAAATCGTCAACATCGACAATGGCCACTTGATGCGGATTCGTTAAGTCATAACCATAGTACGCCGCTCTATCAATGATAATTTCTTGGTTTTCCATCGGTCCAAACAGGATGTTCTCCACCAGATCCCAAAGGGACTTTTCTTCCATCTGCTTTAATATAATGGTCCGGCAAATGTCTGCGGTAACCTCTACCAACTTCACCTCCCACGGAAGTGAGAAAACTGGGAATCCTGAGGAATCCGCCAATTTAATAGCCTCTTCAGGTATCTCTTGAATATAAGGCCCTACGTTGATGACCAAGCCTGACAGTTTTTTCTTTTGTACGGAATCAATTAATTCCAGTAGAGTTCCAGTTCCCTTCTTAATTCCAATACCTGTTATGAACAGCAGCTCTCCACCTTGAACCCAATCAGTTACTTGGGGAACATCGGCCACATGCACCCAGCGTACCACTCTATCCAGACCGTCCCGTCCGGCAACAAGCTTGAGTTTTTGCAGAGAAGGTAATTCCATAAGATCCTTGCACCGAATACTCATCAAACCTACCTCCACGCGAGACAACATCCAGTATTTAGGTACCGTAAACCGCGATCCTTTACTGCATGAATTAATCTTTCTGTTATTCACCTATTATCTATCATTTTACGTAATTGTCCAGTTATTTCTTAAAATATTTCATGAACAAAATCGGCTCAGTTTATATAGTAACCCCTGCGGGCCTACGACTAGATTTATCGAAAAACAAACGCTTGAAGTTTTTCCTGTTTTTAAGCTATGATATAATAATGAAAAACACTAGCGAAAGGTGGAGCCTATGCCTGCGCTCACGAATCCGATGATTGTACAAAGTGACCGAACCGTCCTCTTAGAAGTGCAAAACCCTCTCTACGAAGCGGCCCGCGATACCTTAGCGGTATTTGCCGAACTCGAAAAAAGCCCGGAGTACATGCATACCTACCGTATCTCTCCCTTGTCACTCTGGAACGCGGCCTCTGCCGGACTCAGTGCCCCCGACGTGCTCGCAGGGCTTACACGCTATAGCAAATTTCCTCTGCCTGAAGCCATCCAAACTGAGATTCGTCAATTGATGAGCCGTTATGGCTTAGTCAAACTGGAACAACAGGACGGACATCTGTTTCTGACCTCAAGTGATCGCACCATTTTGCTGGAAATCACCCATCACAAGGATGTTATCCCTCTTCTCGGGACGTTAAAAGGCCCTGACCGCAGCGAAATCCTCGCTGAAGCGCGGGGGCACTTAAAAGAAGTCTTAATGAAGCTTGGCTATCCCGTGGAAGATTTGGCCGGGTACAACGAAGGAACCCCTCTCCCCTTTTCCTGGCGCTCCATGACGCTCGGTGGCGAACCCTTTGCCCTGCGCGATTACCAATTGGATGCGGTCGAATCGTTTCACTTGCATGGTTCCCTTCAAGGGGGAAGCGGCGTTCTGGTTTTGCCCTGCGGCTCAGGGAAAACCCTGATCGGAATCGGGGTCATGGAGAAACTGCAGGTGGAAACCTTAATTCTGACGACGAACGTGACCTCAGCGCGGCAATGGCTGAGAGAACTAGCGGATAAAACAAACTTAACACCCGAACAACTGAGCGAATATTCCGGTGAACACAAAGGCATCGCACCCGTCACCGTCGCGACCTATCAAATTCTGACCTATCGTGATGCAGCGACCAGCACCTATCCACATTTTGAACTCTTCAACCAAAAAAACTGGGGACTCATTATCTATGATGAAGTGCATCTGCTCCCCGCACCCGTCTTTCGAGCGACGGCCGAACTCCAGGCCAAGCGTCGGCTTGGCCTGACCGCCACCCTCATCCGCGAAGATGGCAAGGAAGATGAAGTCTTCACGCTGATCGGCCCGAAAAAAAAGGATCTCCCCTGGAAAGTTCTCGAAGCCCAAGGCTGGATCGCCAGTGCCCAGTGCACGGAATGGCGCATCCCTATGAGCAAGTCCCGCCGCATTGATTATGCTCTGGCCGAAGAACGGGAAAAATTCCGCCTGGCTGCAGAAAACCCACGCAAAACGAACAAAGTCGCCGCTCTCCTTGACCGCCATCCAACAGACCACATCCTGATCATCGGCCAATATGTGCAGCAGCTCGAATTTTTGGCCAAGGAACTTCGAGCACCATTAATTACGGGCAAAACCCCTCAAAAAGAGCGGGAACGACTTTACCAAAAGTTTCGCGAAGGCGAGATCCATGTCCTCATCGTCTCTAAAGTCGGAAACTTTGCCGTAGACCTACCCGACGCAAATGTCGCCATCCAGGTATCCGGAAGCTTCGGTTCACGCCAAGAAGAGGCGCAGCGTCTCGGTCGCATTCTGCGGCCTAAAAAAGGAGACCCCCGAGCCTACTTTTACTCCCTGGTCTCCAGGGATACGAAGGAACAGGAATTTGGCATGAAACGTCAGCTTTTCCTTACCGAACAAGGCTATTCTTACCAGATCGCGATCGAGGAGGATCCGGATGACTAAGCACAAGAAGAAGCCTTCCAAGCAAAAGCCAGCAAAAGCGCCTGTTCCCTACAAACGAGAACCCAAATTGTCATCTCAGAGTCCCTTTGCTAAAATGTCCGCTGTTGAACGCATCATGTTCGCTCATTATACTGTCAAGCACCCCGTTAATTGGCGAATTCAGGAGTTTTTTCGCCAAGGCAGCGGGCAATTTCAAGACTTTGAAACGAATCAGCTCAATGGCTTTGTCATGGATATGTATGATCTTTCCAAGCTGGTTGGCTCTTGGCAGAAACAGGGGTTTATTGTAAATGGCACTGAAAAAGAGACCCTTACTTTGCGCAGGGAAGTGCAAGAAAGTTTTTGGCAATGGCTCACTGACAAGAACGCCGAATGGCGTACCAACGTAACACCTGAAACCATCCATCCGGCATCTGTCACCGAGTTCATGGAAGACTTCATCGCCACGATCACCGTTATTCGGCGAGGTTCCGTCAAGATAACCCAAGCCAATAACCTTGCCAAAACAACCATTAAAGAAGTTGAAGGCATCTTAACCCGCAACTCGACTTTAGAAACTGCGGCCTTTTCAACGATCGTTGCAACCGAAGGCGCACCGAGCCCTTCCCTCAGCCGTTTTGGGTTCTTGTTGAATCACCTCTACCCACTGAACATAGTCTACTCTCCCTTCGGAGGCGTACAATTCACGGCACACGGTGAATCCCTGATAACCCAAGAACATCCCTACGCTCTTTATGCTTCATTCGTCGAACATGTTCTGAACCACTTTGTTGTGAAAGGAATCTTTCTCCTTCTGCCCATCATGAAGGAGGCCACTGACTGGACAAGCCTGGGGTATACTCTTGATTCCGCTTTTGCACCTTATGACCGGCTCCAGAAACTTGGGGAGATACCGCTGCTCAAAAAACACTTGCTAGAACCCCTGCAATATCTTGGGTTAATGGACTGGGGGGAATACGACAAGGATCTCCTATTTCGATTTACTCCGTTGGGTCAACTTGTCCTAAACCACTTTTTTAAAGCACGTCCTAAAGATGCACCTTCATCCCCTGGGATCACCGCTCTCAGCCAAGCCGCTGATTTTCAAAAAGCCATGGTCGAAGTTTACCCTTTCTTAGCCAAAGACACGGCTTATGTCCAGCCTAATTTTGAAATCCTCGTACCGCGTGCGGCCTCTTGGGCAACCCGCCTCGATCTTGATCAATATGCCGTCTTAGCAAACCAGGATCACATGCTCACGTACCGCTTGGAAAAAATCCACTTCCTTGGGGCCCTAAAAAAGGGCACCTCGCTCTCACTCATTCTTGCAGAACTTCAATCCCTAAGTCCTAACCCTTTACCAGACAATGTCCGCCTGACTTTGGAGGAATGGGGAGCGTCCTTCGGACAAGCCCAATTCCTGGAACTGAGCCTCTTAGAATGTGCCACCCCTGAACTGGCGATAAGCATTGGTTCTGGCAAAAGATACCACGACTATGTCCTGGGCTTCTACTCCCCCACGACGCTCATCATCCGCGAGCGAGAAAAATTACGCAAGCTGCTTGAAACCTCTGGTATCTACCCCGAGCCGGAATACCTGGACGGTGCGGGTGCAGCCCAACGTTCCCAAGCGTCAGAGGTTAGCCCGGACCCTGAATCCCCCCTACTTCAAACCGATAAACCGCCCATGGCCCATCGGGCCCAAACGCCAAGAGAAATCAAAGAAATCCTCAAACAAGCGATTACCGCGCAGATAAGCGTTCGCTTCGCCTATGAAAACAACGGCAGCATCCGCCAAACCAAGGTTCTACCTTTAGAGATCCAGAACGTCTATGGAGCAAACCACCTCATAGGGCAACGGGGTAACAGCACGACCCTCTACAAACTCAAAGATATGCAGTGGCTGGAAAAGGTCTGATGCTCATCGCTAAGATCGACGCTTTCTGCGCATCACCCTAACTCATGCTTAAATTCGCAAGTGTGCGGGCGCTATCCATCAAAAAAACTCTCTTGTGATGGTATATTAAACACCCCTAAGAACCATACTAAGAGCGTAAGGGTGCATGATGGTCGAGCCCAGACTTATATAGGTTCGGATGAGGGACGTATATGGGTCGGCCAACGATTGTATACAGGTGAAAGCTTGTATGCAGTCAGAGGGAAGATTTTTTACGGTTGGGAAAAGCCTTTTTACAGTCGGTATTACATATTGATTGTCCTGGGGCTCCAACCTATCGTAAGAGGTCGAGCGAAGATCATATAGGGTGTTGAACTTTTAGCGATCATGGTCAGCCGAGAGGTTGTCCCTGGCCGGGTAGATATCCTGTATGGTCGAACGAACCATTATTATGGGTGGCGAACTGTTTGGTTATGGTCGCAAGATCATGGCTGGATATTCAACCATCTGTAGTGGTGTAAGGTAGATGATTATGTGCTCTTACGCTATACGAACCAGGGACGGAC
>JAJZPA010000265.1 GCA_021811425.1 Bacillota bacterium
CCCAGATATTTAAACACCATCTTCATAGCCCCTTTCCATTCCACTATATGGTATTAAGAATGGAGCTTGAAGCTACTTATGGTATGATTTATGTTGACTATGAGTATTCTATAATGTTAAGATTCTCCTATATTGTTAACCGAGGGAAATGGGAGCAAATCGAGGAGAATCTATAAAATGAATTGCAAGACTCTGGTTGTGGATGATGCCAGTTTTGTACGCATGATGATTCGTCAGGTTTTAGTTCGTCTGGGACATACTGAGATCTTGGAAGGAAAAAACGGCTTTGAAGCGATTGAGCTTTATAAAGCCAATAGGCCGGCACTCACGATCTTGGATATTACCATGCCAGAACTTGATGGCTTGTCTGCCCTCAAGGAAATCATGGCTTTTGACCCGACGGCCAAAATGATTATGTGTAGTGCCGTCGCCCAAAGCAATGTCGTCCATACCGCCTTAGCCCTCGGTGCGCTAGATTTCATCGCTAAACCGTTTCGGCCGGATGAACTTGGAAAGGTAATTACGAAGTATTTGTGCCCCAACGACGAGTAAGCTTTTTTCGTTAGGGATTTTTTAATGAACGGGTTGCAACGAAAGGAGTTTGCAGAAACCTTTGCTAAGCCATCAACAGAAGAAATTGACTATTCAGACGGGCAATAATTTTGTTTTTATCAATCCTCAAGATATTATTTTTCTAACCCGGAAAAACCGTAAAACAGTAATATCTACGCTGCAAGGTTCAACTTATGCCCTCAATGAGCCCCTCGTGAAATTAGAACAACACCTTAACAGCGAAACCTTTTTTCGTTGTCACAAGGGATACATCGTCAATGTTGACATGGTGACAGAATTTAGTCCCTGGGGCAACAAGACCTATCTCGTTAAACTCCTGCATACAGAGGAAACCGCCTTGGCTACGCTGGAAAAAGCCAAGGAGTTTCGAAATAAGTATTGTTTTTGAAATGCACCGTAAGAAGACTCGCAAGCTACTTCTCCGCTTTTGATGACGTTGCGCCCAGAGGCATGGGGCTCTACCCTACAAGCACTGCAATCTTCCTTTTTAGACCTGCGTGATAGAGTTTGAGACGAATTACCCGCCGCTGCCCACGATCTTCTCATATGCTTCTCTAGGACGATCCGCTAAGCTGTTCAGCTCAGACGATCGCCGGCAGAGCAGACATGGGGGGTGCACAAGCATTGGATCCTGGGGAGAGAGCCGCTGAAATCACCAGAATACGGGCTAAGATTGATAACTTCCCACACTATAATTTTTATAAATGTCACCGTCCCGACCTTAAAGTCGCTTGTATTCTAGATACGTTCAGTTACGAATGCTTCAAATATGAAGCCTACTTGCAGCAGCTTCGCTTAGAAACTTGGAAACAACAAATTCAGGCCATGAGACCTCATTTCTTGTTGGTGGAATCGGCTTGGCGGGGCGTTGATGACACCTGGCGCAACCTGCTGACGGATAAGCATAAAGGATCGAAAAAGGAACTGCTCGATCTTCTCTCCTTCTGTAAAGAAAATCGAATTCCGACGGTATTTTGGAATAAAGAAGACCCGGCCAACTACCCACACATTATCGAGACTGCCAAATTGTTCGACTTCATTTTTACAACGGATGAAAACTCAATCGAGCGATATAAACGGGATACCGGACATGACAGAATCGATGTGTTGCCGTTCGCAGCCCAACCCGCTATCCACAATCCGATTAATTCCTCCTACATCGACAAGGAAAATGTAGCCTTCGCCGGGACATGGTATGCCGCCAAACACCTTGAACGCCAAGCCGATTTGCAGCTCCTATTAAACCCGGCCCAAGCGTTCGGTCTCCATATCTTTGACCGCATGCAGAATTTTACCGGAAATATGAACTATAAGTTTCCCGATCCTTATCAAAGCCAGATCATCGGCGAATTAAACTATGCTGACATGATCAAAGCTTACAAACTCTATAAAGTCTTTCTGAATGTGAACTCGGTGAAAGACAGTCCAACCATGTTTTCCCGCCGGGTATTCGAGCTGCTGGCATCCGGAACTAATGTTCTCAGTACGTACTCCCAAGGGATTGAAAAGATGTTTGGCGGTATTGTGCCTTTTGCTTCATCCGAAGACGAAGCCAGAATGCAACTGCAGCATATGCTTAGTATTCCCGAACATAGTAAACGCTTGAGTTTACTGGATATAAGGGCAATCCATGCTCAGCATTTGTACAAACATCGCCTTAATACCATACTGGCAACGATTGGCTTTGGGTCTTTCCCAGAAGATGTCACCGGTGTTTCGGTCATCGCCTATGCGCCCCCGAAATCCATGCTCCCCCTGATCGACCAGTTTTTGGCTCAGACCTGGCCAGTCAAAGAGCTGATTATGGTTCTTAAAGAAGGTAAGCTTACGCCTTCCGTAAATGCAAAGGTTGTTAAGGCTTATCCCAACGTCTCCATCATCCCCGCTCCTAAAGGGATTTCGCTGTGCCATTGTCTAAATACCGCCGTTAAAAAGACCAAGTACGACTATATCTCAGCTTTCCTGGAGGATGATTATTACGGCCCCCACTTTTTGACGGATTTAATGAATGCCTTTAATTATACGGATGCCGACATGGTTGGCAAGGGCTGTTACTATTCCTATAACAAAAAGGCCAAAACCCTGACCTTGGAGAATCCAGACAGAGAGTATAAGTTTATTTCTTTCATGTCATGTCCTGCTATGATTATTAAGAAGAGTGTTCTAACTGAGATTGCATTCCCTGAAACTGACCGGTGTTTCG
>JAJZPA010000266.1 GCA_021811425.1 Bacillota bacterium
CCTTAAGTTCAGCAAGCTGGGTTGAATCTGGGGCAGCTAAAACTGCAGTGGCTCCTCCAACCAACAGCACTGCACTCAGCAAACCGACGGCAAGTCTTTTTTTCAAATGACATTCCCCCTTTTAAAATTATTACCCATCAAGTCTGCACTTCTGATCGGTACACCATTATCTTACCCACAAAGTTTGTATATTTTGTGAATTGAATTTTAAGAAGTTGTGAGTATTCCGTAAAGAAACTATATGCAGATGATGCAAGGCAACATCAATAGCATCATTGAGCCCTATCCCTAACATTAAATTCATGAATCTCATACCGACGCATTTTTTCGTAAAGCCAGGACCGTGAAATCCCCAAGAGTCGTGCTACTTCAGACTTGTTCCCGTTCATCTTGATTAAAGCCTTTTCTAACGTCTCTTTATCCAAGTGTTTGTGGGCATTTTCAAGGTTCCAGCCTTTCTCTAAGGTCGACCTTTCTTCATGCTTAGGTTCTCTGAGGTAAAATGGCAAATCATCGAGCTCCAACCTATCTCCCGAAGCAAAATTGACCGCTCGTTCTATGACATTTTTCAATTCCCTAACATTACCCGGCCAACGATGACCCAGAAGAGTTCTGCGTACATCTTGAGAAATATCGTTAATTTGCTTGCCAAAATCATAATTCAACCGTTCTAAAAAGACGTGAACGAGTGGAATAACGTCTTCTAGGCGAGCATGCATGGGGAGAAGGTGGAAATGGATCACATTAAGTCGGTAAAAAAGATCCCTCCTGAATTGACCCTTCTCAACCTTTTGGATAAGGTCCTGATTTGTAGCTGCGATGATCCGCACATCCACCTTCAGGACTTCATTACTTCCAATAGGTTCAAAACATTTGTCTTCCAAAACTCGCAAAAGCTTACTCTGCAAATTGAGAGACATATCTCCGATTTCATCTAAAAATAACGTCCCATTATGAGCAACCGCAAATTTGCCCGGTTTTCCTCCCTTTTGAGCACCAGTAAAGGCCCCGCTAATATACCCGAAAAATTCTGACTCTAATAGGTTTTCTGGTACAGCAGCACAATTAACCTTTACATAGGGTCCTTTTCGACGTTGACTCGCCTGATGAATAGCCTCCGCAAAAAGTTCCTTGCCTGTACCACTTTCTCCCGTGAGCATAATGGTTGAATTTCCATGAGCCGCCATTTCTGCTTCTTGTTTCAGACGTCGCATATCTGGACTGACCGTAACAATCTGATTGAAGGTGATAGGTACTTTGGTTGAGCCTAATTGTTCCTTATAAAAACTTAACTCATGGTCCATTTGCGCAAGTCTTTGAGCAACATCCTTGACTTCTTCCAGTCTCTGAAAGGTAATTTTACACACTGCCCCAATAATCTTACCCTGGCGCACGATAGGCAGGCGGGAAACGATATAAGCCCGCCCATAAATGACTTGGATTTCATTAGTTTCCGCCATGCCAGTTTTTAATGTTCTTAGCAGACGAGTATTCTCAATCACCTGATCCACAGGCTGTTGCAACAGTTCCTTTTCTCTCTTCCCAATAAATTGACAAGCCGCCTCATTGACCAATGTGATCTTCCCCTGATCGTCCACGACAAAGATGGCTTCATAGGCAATATTTGTAACCGTCAGCAACGTCTCGTACAAACGCTTGGTAGCATCTAGCTCTAGAGCTACTTGATCTAAGTCGGTCAGGGCCTGGAAAACGATCACAGCTCCTGCCAACTCACTTAACGGGCTAATATTGCAGAGGACGGTAACTTGGTTCATTTGAGTCTGAACCCCTACTAAATGTTGCGAATATTTTAGCACCCCACTCAGATCTAGGCTTGGGAAAACACTATTAAACAAGCGACCCATAAGCGCTTCTTGCTCCAAGCCAAGGATTTTCTGACCGGAAGGATTTATCTGTTGGATACGCTTATTGCGATCAATAACGATAAGACCGTTGGGCATGGCCTGATATACCGTGTTAAGTTGAGTAGCCATTTCTTCCGCTTCTCGAAAAAGGGCTAAAATCATATCCACCTTGGTAAAAATCCCAAGTGCCTTTCCCTTTTTATCGACAACCACACCCGTCCCTACTGAAGTCTTTTTCGCCCTTTGTTCTACCTCAAGATAAGGAGTATCGGCCTCTACAGTGACTACTTGGGGATTAAAGTGCTGCTCAATTAGTTCTGAGGTACTTGCCTCAGACAAAAAGGCATCTAATACATTGGCTTTGGTAAAGATCCCAATCAGAAAACCCTCTTTATCAATCACTGGCAGAGCATCTAACTTTGTCCAACGTAAAAGCTCAACGCCCTGCCTTAGATTATCGTTCAAATGAAGAAGAGGCACATCTTGGGTCATCATATCGCTTACTAGCATACGCTCACCTCGCAGTTTTATTCTCCCCGGACAACTGCAAATCCTTTATTTCAGAACATTCATGCTTCAATGTATAGCATAGCTAGCCCCATACCCTGGCAATGATTGCTGTCCCATGCTATATGCAATAAAAACACCCTCCCTCAGCAGACTTATTCTACCTAAGGAGGACTCTTTATTATTCATACAATTTATGTCTCACTATAACCGTCGAGCGTTTTTTCCGAACAGAATTCTATTCCAATAGCTGATTGATTTCCTCATTAGTGAACCCTGCCTCTTCTAAAACCTCTCTGGTCTGCTCTCCTAAGCCCGGAGGGATTTGATCGGGCAGCTCCTCTTCTTCAGGAAATTTAAGCGGATTTCTAATGATCTTTACCGCCTTATTCTC
>JAJZPA010000267.1 GCA_021811425.1 Bacillota bacterium
CGTTGATCTGGCCAGTTATTTCATCGGGCCGAACAAGGTCGTCCAAGTTCGTGAACGAGATGGCAAAGTAGAGGAATTGGTTTCCCCAACCCATGGTTTTACCTTGACTGAACCTGTCATTTTCTTAACCAATGATTATACGGCGAGTGCCTCAGAGATCCTTTCGGCGGCAGTTAAAGATTACAAAAAGGCCACCATCTTGGGGATAACAACCTATGGCAAAGGTACCGTTCAAGATATGTTTAACTTAAGTGACGGCAGTGTACTCAAAATGACGGTCGCACATTTTTATTCGCCTTTTGGCTTGGCGATCAATAAAGTCGGGATTAGTCCGGATTTGACCATCGAGAATACCGATCCGGAAAGGGCCGCCCGGCTGCTTTTAAAGAGTCAGGATGGGGTAGCGAATGGGGCGAATAAGCAAGGGTTTGTTCAGATCAAGCTGCCACAGCAAAACTTTACGGTCGATTTGGCCGACGTACGCCAACCTTCCTACTGGTCATCCTATGCCGAAATCCTGACGCACCTTACGGTGGGCGAAGTGGTCAAGGGGACCGCCCTGGGGTGGGAGAACTTTGCGAGTGCTGATTTTGCGCAAGGTTTCCCGTTGTTTTACCCGGGTTATCAGCTTGTAAGCACGTTGAAAGAGGTTCCGCAGGACAAGAAGTTTACGGTTCATTTCAGTGGGCAACCGGATTGGCAGACCGTCAATGCCGGTACGGTGGAACTGATGAATAGCTACACTGGGGAGCGGGTGCCGATTGCCTTTAAGCCGCAGGGCTTAAGTGATGTTCAAGTGATTCCGCAAGAGAAACTCGTATCCGGGACGACCTATTGGCTTGTGATGCATCCGGGGATTAAAGGGGTGAACGGCTTGGTGAGCGCCGCGGGGTATATCGCCGAAGTCTTGACCGCTGTACCGGCTCAGGCCTCAACCAGTTCGATCAAGTCGGCTAAGGCCATGGGCTTGGGCAGAGCGAGGTTGAAGTCTGGAACCTATGGGGAAGCGGTTCGGAGTTTGCGGGAGCGGGAATAGGCCAGGGCAGGGATTTCCGTGGCGTCTGCACCCGCCACGTCCTATGCCATCCATGGCGGGCGTGGCATCAGGCCATCCATGGACAAGTCTAGGTACCTCGTGCTTCGTCGTCATCCCTCAGCTTTGGTGTGCGAGTTTTTGGCAGAGTTTGGCAGACAGAGAGAAGCAGGAGAACCGTCCCCGTGCTTCCCCGAATCTCGAATTTTGGGTTGACTTATTGGCCTCAATTGGGCATACTACTAGAGTAGTTTTAAAACGGCGTTTCGAACAATGAGACGATTTAATGAGACAGCAAAATGGAGTGAGATAGAGTGGCCGAAAAAAATGTTCAAACGCTTGACCGATCGCTTGATGTGCTGGAAGCCCTGTCCCAGGCGGATGAGCCGCTTGGTGTGACGGAAATTGGAAATCGAGTGGGTTTGCATAAAAGCACAGTTCACCGTATTCTGCAGACGTTGGCTTACCGTGGCTATGTTGAGAAAGAAAAAGATCGGGATCGCTATCATCTGGGGATTAAGATTGTCGAGCTGGGGATTAAGTTCTTTGATGATCTGCAGATTCGCAAAGTGGCTGAGCCTTTTCTTGCGGATCTGGCCAAAAAATTTGATGAAGTCGTGCATTTAGTGCTTTCGGATGAGGGTGAGATCGTCTATCTGGATAAGATGGAAGGCTCTCAGGTGATCAGCATGCGTTCGCGCGTTGGCCGCAGAGCACCCATGCACTGTACGGCGGTGGGGAAGGCGATACTGGCAAGCCTTTCAGAAGAAGAAGCTCGTCATATTTTAGAGAGTAAAGGGATGCCTCGATTGACGCAGAAGACGAAGACCTCCGTCGCGGAGATTCTCGAGGAGTTGCCAGGGATTCGCGAGAAGAAAGTGGCGCTTGATGATGAAGAAAATGAGCTGGGTATTATTTGCCTTGGGACTCCGGTACTGGATTACTCCGGGCGGGCCATTGGCGGTGTCAGTGTGTCAGGACCTGCGAATCGGATGCAGGAAAAAGGGTTGGATCAGATCGGGGAGGCTCTACGCCAAATTGGTGAAGAGATATCGTCAAGGCTTGGGTTTAATTTCTTCAATAAACACGCCTAGGGAAAAACATGCCAAGAGAACCATGCCTGGAAAACTCAACCATGAATAGCCACACACCAAGGTTGTGTTTGAAAGGTTATCCCCAAAAATGCAGGAAGCACGTTGAAAATGAATGAATTATTTCAACGTGCTTATCGAGTATTAGGACGAAAGTGGATGTCTTCTGGAAAATCCATATTCAGTATTATGGCAAAGTTATAATTTGTTAAGAAAAAGATTTGAATAAGACCTTTTCGAATGTTCAAACAGCATGTATAATAAGTTTGGATGCTAGACATCTAGTGGTAAGGCCACTATACCATTAATCTCTAAACTTCAGATTAGAAAACAAAAAATTGTACCATAAAGGAGGAGATTTCCGTGGGGGTTTTGAATGATGTTTATGAAATGCTCAATACCTGTAACAAGTGCGGCTTCTGCCTGACAGCATGTAAGACCTATAAAACCGACCTTAGGGAGCCGATGAGCCCCCGAGGCCGTATTCAGCTCATCAAAAAGCTGGCTGATGGGGTGATCGAGCCGGACAAGGATTACGAAGACGCTATCAATAGCTGCCTTCTTTGCGGAGAATGTGCGGTAGCTTGTCCAAGCGGTGTCAGAGGCAATGATCTTGTTCTGGCAGCCCGCCGGG
>JAJZPA010000070.1 GCA_021811425.1 Bacillota bacterium
GGAAAGCAACCTCAAACCGCAAGAAAAGCCCGCCAAAACCCCCTAAAAAAACGTGCCCTCAATGCAATCCCCGATTCAAGAAAGAATTCAGTCCAAAACCCTGAGGGATTTGTCGGCCGCTAACCGCTCCTCAAGCTGACTCAAGGCCTTGGTTGCATCCTCTTTGAAATGCCCATCCAAACCTGATTGCAGTGCCTTTTCCAGTCTGGCCTTCCCAATGGCAGCATCCCCCTGGCTCAGGGAAAAAACCCCTTGGATATAGTCCACATACATCGCACTGCCGCTTTGACCCTGGAGTCTCCCCAAGACCTTCTGAACTTCCGAGAAATCCTCCAACTGAACCGCTAATAACGCCTTAGTCACCAAGTAATAGCGATTGACTGGACGCCAAGCCTGAGCATCAATGACTTGGCTTATTCTTTTGGCTTCGGCCCATTTCCTGGACCAGAGGGCATGCGCATAAGCCATGTCCAGATAGGCGGGGTTTTGCGACCCTAGCTTCTCCGCCGCTTTCAATTCCGTGTCAGCTTTTTCTCCATCCTCGATGTTCATGGCCAGTTCGACCCAGGCCAGATGCCAAAGAGCCTCTTCACTCCTGGACAATCCACGCCCACTTGTGTTTAACGCTTCCTTGGCCTTATCCACCTCCCCTGCAGCCAGAGCCAAAATTCCTGCCCCTAACGCTCTTTGGGACGGCTCTGAAATCTGATCGAGTTCACGCTTTGCTTTCCCCAAATCCCCTTGTTTGATTTCCCATAAGAAAAGCCAGAAGCGATGTCGATTATCCTGATACTGAGCTAGGATCTGATCCAGGCTTTGGCCCGCACCCTGATCCCCACCTTGAACCAGACGAAGCCACAAGGCCTGATCCCGCAGCACCGAAAGTCGGTTCAAAACCCCTCCATGCTGAGCAAACCAGTTCATCTCGGTTTTTGCTTCCTCTACTTGGTAATCGCCTGTAGCCAAGGCTAACTTGTTCATATGCCAAGCAAAAGGTGCTAAAGCCGAGAGAAGGAGCGCTGCCAGAACGAGCACCCACTTCCTGCCCCTCATCTTACGCCAGGTCCACCACCCTTTAACCCTCTCGGCCTTGCTCATTCCAACCTTCCTTTCCGCTTAGTGTCCCTTCCAGGATGCGAACCCTTCCCCAACCACTTCTGGGACTTCGCTAATTGTTAAGAAAGCTCTCGGATCCCGCTCATGCACGATTTCCTTGATTTGAGTCAACTCCGTCCGGTTCACAACGCAATACACCACCTGCTTCGCCTCGCCCGAATAGGCTCCTTCCGCCTGAAACAAAGTTACGCCTCGTTCCAGCTTGCTCATGATCTCGCGGGCAATTCCCTGTGGTTCTCGGGTAATGACCAAAACCGCTTTCGAATGGCTCATGCCTTCCTGAACTAGGTCAATGACCCGAGTAGCAATGAACATATAAAGCATCGCATACATGGCGGCCTCCGGCCGAAATAACACGGCCGTCACCGTAAAGATCACAGCGTCAATGCTTAAAAGGATCTGCCCCACACTCAAAGGAGTCGCCCGGCTTAAGAACACAGCCAAGATATCCGTCCCCCCTAGCGATCCCCGCGAGCGAAAAATAATCCCCATCCCAATGCCACTGAGTACGCCTCCAAAAATCGCCGCCAAAAGCCTATCCTGGGTCAAAGTCGGCACTTGAGCCGTAAACTGCAGGCTAAAGGCCAGGACACCCACCCCGACGACACTGAGGATCAGGAATTTTCTCCCCACCATTTTCAAGCCGATCAGAAAAAGCGGCAGGTTGAGAAGGAGCACCACCCAGCTTACAGGCCATTGATAGAGGTAATGTAAGATAATCGCGACCCCTGTCACACCGCCATCCGCAATTCGATTCGGAATGATTAAAGTATTAAGGCTTAAACCAACGACTATCGCGCCAACTCCCACACCAAGGAGATATTGAAGGGTACGCCAAGGCATCTGGCTTAATAACTTTCGGATCAAACATATCCCCCGTTTGCACTGGACTCAATGAACATGTCTATTAATCACCGTTCAAGACGCCCACTTCTATAAGTTGGCGTTAATTTAATTAAAAGCCGACATATGTATCATGTGACTCTATACCCTATAAATTATAGCAGATCGTGCGGCAAAAAGAAAAACACCTGGTACAACAAAAACGCCGCAAAATGCGGCGTTCAATATGCATATGGTGCGCCCGGCAGGATTTGAACCTGCGACCTCCGGCCTCGGAAACCGTCACTCTATCCACTGAGCTACGAGCGCATTGATCAGGACACTTAAACAATATACTAAAATTGTGATTGCTTGTCAAGCCAAAAAGCCTGAACTCGGTCTTGGATGGCAGTGGCCACACTTTCTATCGGCATTGACCCATCAATGACCGCGACCGTCTCCCCTTCAGCCTGGGCTTTCTCTACAAGGTGCTCAAAACGGGCCAGCACACGCTTGAGGAATGCTTCTTGTTCAAAAAGATCCACTTGAAAACGGTTATTACGAATCCGTGCCATCGTGATCTCCGGTTCAACCCGAACAAACAGCGTCAGATCAGGCTTGAGGGCTTTAGCATTGATCGCTTCAACCCATTCCCAGCCAGCGCTCACTCCTTGATAGGCCAGGGATGACCAGAGATATCGATCGCAAATGACATGACTTCCTTGGTCCAGAGCAGGCCGGATCTGGTGATTCACATGATCCAGACGATCGGCGGCGAACAAGAGCGCCAGCACCTCTTGGCTGAACCCTTGCAGGCGTTTGTTCAACGCTTGCCGCAAAACCAGACCCGCTGGGCCTTCGCTGGGTTCCTTAGTTGCAAGCACCTTGCCTCCCGTACGCTCTTCAAGCCAGGCATGAAGCCTCGCTACTTGCGTGCTGATTCCCGAGCCATCCACTCCTTCAATGACGATGAAGCGGCCTGTATGGTTTTGCATATCTTGAACCTCCGGAACGTCTTGTTGTGGCATGCTAACACTCCCCCCTATGAACCATTGTCAAGGGATTGACAGGAAACGATCATGCAAAGTGACAAGCCACAAAATGCTCGCTTCCACGGTCAAGCAATTCGGGTACCTTCTGGGCGCAAATATCCTGGGCTTGCGGGCAGCGGGTCCGGAAATAACACCCGCTCGGCGGATCAATCGGGCTGGGCACCGTTCCTTGCAGCACAATGCGCTGCCGCTTCATCTCCACGTCTGGATCCGGAATCGGGATCGCAGAAAGCAGGGCCTGCGTATAAGGATGCAGTGGCTGCCCGTACAAGTCCGAACTGCTCGTCAATTCAACGATCCGCCCGAGGTACATCACTGCAATCCGGTGCGAAATATGCTTCACCATGGAGAGATCGTGAGCGATGAATAAATACGTTAACCCTAGCTTTTCCTGAAGGTCTTCCAGCATATTAACGATCTGTGCTTGAATCGAAACATCTAAGGCGGAAATTGGCTCATCACAAATGATCACTTTCGGATCCACCGCTAAGGAACGGGCAATCCCGATCCGTTGCCTTTGTCCTCCTGAGAACTCATGGGGAAAGCGGTTGGCGTGTTCCGGGTTCAACCCTACCGTTTCCAACAACTCATAGATCCGATCCGTGCGCTTCTGTCCGGAGGCCAGTCGATGAATGTCCAAGGCCTCCCCAATAATGTCCCCAACCGTCATCCGGGGATTCAGGGACGCATAAGGATCCTGAAAGATCATTTGAATATCGCTGCGAACACCCATCATGTCCCTGGCATTTAAATCATAAACATTCTTCCCCTTATAGCGCACTTGCCCAGATGTCGCATCATACAAACGAATGATCGTCCGCCCGGCCGTGGACTTACCGCAGCCGCTTTCTCCAACGAGTCCCAGCGTTTCTCCTCGATGCAACTGAAAGGAAATTCCGTTCACCGCATGGACTTTTCGCTCTCCTTTGGCAAAAAGCCCTTTGTCAATCGGGAAATGTTTGACCAGGTTTTCCACTTCAAGGATAACCTCTGGCTTGGCCGCAGCGCTCATCGGACGCCCCCCCCTTCACTGACTTCGGCAAAGCTAACCTTTGGAGCATCCGGATGAAGCAGCCAACAAGACGCTTCATGCCCAACGGATACCTTTTGTAAAGCAGGAGGTTCTTGTACACAGATTTTCATAGCGTGGGGGCAGCGTGCCGCAAAACCACAGCCGGCTGGCGGCTTTAAGAGATCCGGTGGAGTCCCGTGAATCGGAAAGAGTCGGCTGCGCCCCTGGGCATCGAGACGGGGCACGCTCTTCAGCAGTCCCCAAGTATAGGGATGCTGCGGGTGTTTAAAAATATCCTGAACTGTCCCGCTTTCTACAATTTTACCGCCGTACATGACGAAAATCCGAGAACACAGTCCCGCCACGACACCCAAGTCATGGGTAATCAGAATAATCGAGGTGTTGATCTTATCCTTCAAGTCCCGCATCAATTCGAGAATCTGCGCCTGGATCGTAACATCGAGAGCGGTGGTGGGCTCGTCGGCAATCAGCAGCTTGGGATTACAGAGAAGAGCCATAGCAATCATCACCCGCTGGCGCATCCCGCCCGAAAACTCGTGGGGATACTGCTTCAAGCGTCGTTCGGCATTGGGAATGCCAACAAGTTCCAAGTAATCCTGAGAGCGTTTCAAGGCCTCGCCCCTGCTCAAGCCTTCGTGGCGCTGAAGGACTTCGGTCATCTGCCTTCCAACCGTCAACACCGGATTAAGGGAGGTCATGGGATCCTGAAAAATCATGCCCATGGCTTTTCCGCGCACTCGGGACATCTCCTTTTCCGGAATCTTCACCAAATCCTGCCCCATGAAATGAACTTCTCCGTCCACGATCTTTCCTGGGGGGGTGGGAATCAAGCGCATGATGGACTGAACCGTTACGGATTTGCCGCAGCCTGATTCCCCCACTATACCGACGGCCTCTCCTTCATCAACATGAAAACTGACTCTGGAAACCGCCTTGACCTCTCCTGCGTAGGTGAAGAAAGAGGTGCTTAAATTTTTGACGTCTAACAAGTGGTCCATTTACGTCTCCTCCTTACTTCCGCATTTTCGGATCAAAGGCATCTCTCAGCCCGTCTCCGACAAAGTTAAAGGCAAGCATCAAAACCGCAATCATCCCTGCTGGGAACAACAAGGAATGTGGGTAGGAAGGAATGTTCAGGCGACCGGAAGCGGCCATGGAACCCAGACTGACCAAGGGCGGCTGAACCCCCAGCCCGATAAAGCTCAGGAACGCTTCCATAAAAATCGCGGCTGGGATTTGTAACGCCGCCACCACAATGATCTGTCCCACGCTGTTCGGTAAGAGGTGCTTCATCAGGATCCGTTTCGTGCCCGCACCTAAAGTTCTGGCTGCTAAGACGAATTCCTGTTCCCGCAAGGAAAGAATTTGCCCGCGCACAATCCGAGCCATCGGCACCCAGTTGGCAATTCCAAGAACAATAAAAATGTTCCCCAGCCCCGAACCTAAAACCACCATGAGTAAAATAACATAGAGCAAATCAGGAACACTGAAGATAATATCAATAATACGCTGCATGACGTTGTCCACTCGGCCGCCCAAATACCCGGAGATTCCACCATAGAAAATTCCGATCGTCAAATTAATAAGCACTGAACCGAAACCAATGGCCAGTGAAATCCGAGCGCCAAACATGACCCGAGTCAGAATATCCCGGCCCAGTTCATCCGTGCCAAAAGGGTGCACCCAATTCGGGAAAAGATTCACGGATTCTAAATCATTGGTCTTATAATCGAAATGTGAGAAGAAAGGACCAACCAGGGCGAAAAGCACAATCGCGCTCAGCACAACCAAGCCGCCCATTGCTAAAGGATTCAGTTTAAATCTGCGCCAGGCATCTTGCCACAGAGTTGTACTCGGTCGATTAATGACCTCTGCCTTAAGCTCATGCTGCAAGGGGGTAAAGGCATCGACTGGTAAGCTCAAGATTTAGGCCTCCTTTCTTCCCGTAAGCTTGATCCGGGGATCTACAAGGGTGTAGGCCATATCAACCAGCAAGTTGAACGTCACTAACAGCGTCGCAAACAACACCGTCGTTCCCATAATCACCGGGTAATCCCGGTTGCTAATGCTCGTCACGAAGAACTGACCAATTCCAGGGATGTTAAACACAAATTCGATCACGAAGTTTCCGGTCAGGATGTAGGCAAAAAATGGTCCCAAAAACGTCACCACCGGAATCAAGGCATTGCGCAGCGCATGACGAAACACGATCACATACCCTGGCAACCCCTTGGCTTTGGCCGTACGAATATAATCCTGGTTTAAGGTATCAAGCATGCTTGTCCGCGTCAAGCGGGTGATCTGAGCAATCGGATAGGCGCTTAAGGCTGCAGCCGGCAAAACCAGGTTTTTCATCTCTCCCCAGCCAACCGGAGGAAACCAATGCAGCTTGTATCCCACATAGTATTGGAGAAAGGTTGCGATCACGAAGCTGGGAACAGAAATCCCGATCGTCGCCAAGAAGGTGACAAAATAATCTGCGGTTTTGTTCTGACGCAGTGCTGCCACGACTCCCATCACAGTGCCGCCGATGAGCGAAATGACCGTGGCTAATCCGCCCAGCGCTCCCGTCTTAGGCATTCCGGCAGCAAATAAATCATTCACTGTCCGCCCTTCATAGCGGAAGGTTGGTCCAAAGTTAAAATGCAGCATATTATTCATATAATCGAAATACTGCTTGCTGAGCGGATCGTTCAGGTGGTAGCGGGCATTAATGTTGGCTATCACTTGGTCAGGCAAAACCTTCTCCGATGAGAACGGACCGCCGGGTATGGCATGCATCAAGAAAAATGTCAAAGTCACCACCAGCCAAATTACAAAGATAGCCGAGAGAATCCGCCCTATCAGATATCTGGCCATATTAGTCCTCCTTCGTCCTCTCCTACAGAAGAAAGGGGCAAGTTGTTGCAACTCGCCCCTTCACACTCACCAGGCTTGTTAGCTTATTTCTCCACTGTTGCATTTTTGAAATCAATGAAACCGAGCGGAGAACGCATAATCCCTTTGATATAGTCCTTGGCAACATAGTTATTGACGTAGAAATAAATCGGCATGACCGGCATTTCAGTCATCAGGATCTTCTCAGCATCATGCATAGCCGTCATCCGTTCTTTTTGGTCGCCCGTCGACTTCGCTTTTTTGATATCGGCATCATATTGCGCATTCGACCAGCCGGTTTGGTTGTTCCCGCCATTGGTGACAAACATGTCCATGAAGGTCATGGGATCGACATAGTCGCCAATCCAGCCGGCCCGGGCTACATCATATTGGAGTTTTTGCTCAGATACCTGATATACTTTCCACTCTTGGCTTGTCAATTTGACTTTGATGCCCAGGTTCTTAGACCACATGTCTTGAATCGCTTGGGCGATGGTTTCGTGGCTGGCTCCGGCATTGTAAAGGATGCTGACATTATCTGGCCAGTTTTTGCCATCGGGATAACCCGCTTGGGCCAGAAGTTCCTTAGCCTTAGCGACATCTTCTTTGAAGTAATCGCCACCCACTTGACGGAAGGTCTTACCCGCCTCGACATCCGGAATTCCACCCGGAGTGTAAGCGAACGCCGGTGTTTGCCCACCTTTAACCACCTTGTCGATCAGTGTCTTGCGGTCAATCGCCATGGTTAACGCTTGACGCACGCGCGGATCGTCAAATGGTTTGCGTGTGACATTGAAACGATAATAGTAGGTGCCAAGATACGGTGTGTTTTTCAAGGTACCTGCAGCCCGCAAACGGTCGATGTCTTGAACTGGGATGTTGTCCATTCCATCCAGCTGACCTGCTTCGAAAGCCGTCAAAGCAGCTTTGCCATCTTCCACCAGGTTAAACGTCAGCTCCGTGAGCTTCACATTTTTGGCATCCCAATAGTTGTCATTCTTCACGGCAACGATCTTGTCGTTATGGGCCCAGGATTTCATCTTGAAGGGACCATTGCTGACAAATGTCTCTGCCTTGGTATTCCAATCTTTGTTCGCCTTCACCCATTTCTCGTTAACTGGGTAGTAGGTCGGGAAAGCGGTCAAGGACAAGAAGTAGGGTGTCGGAGCTTCCAAATCTACTTCTAAGGTTTTGTCATCGATAACCTTGATACCCACATCATCCGCTTTGGCTTTCTTGCCGTTATACGCTTCCGCATTCTTGATGTAGAACAGCTGATAAGAATACTCAGCAGCCGCCTCGGGATCAAGCGCGTGCATCCAGGCAAACTTGAAGTCGCTGGCCTTGACAGGATCCCCATTGTTCCACTTGGAGTCACGCAGCTTAAAGGTGTACTTCAAGCCGTCGGGGGAAACGGTGTAGCTCTCCGCCAGAGCCTTCTGAGGTTTGCTGTCTTTGTCAAGACGTGTTAAACCTTCGAACAAATTGAGTTCGACGATAGCTTCGGGAATCCCGTTCGACATCTGGGGATCGAGCGTCTTGGGCTCAGCCCCTGGGTTCCAGCTCATCTTCATTTCTTTGGGAGCCGCAGCGTTTCCGCCCCCCGTGGAGCCGCAGCCTGTTACAACGAGCCCAAGGACTACAGCAACCGACAAGACTGTGGCCATCCATTTCTTCTTTCTGATCATGTTCATCCTCCCTAACATTAGTTTTAAACATTCCTCTCCAAGCCCTCCCTGGTAAAAGACCCGGATCATTATACCCTTGTATTCGTTATGCAGTATTCAATTTCCTGCAAAATTCGCAAATCGGGATATTTTTTTTTAATGGGGGACTGCGTTAACTCACTTTGCTCATCACTCGCAGTTTATCCGCTAACAGGGCCACAAACTCAGAATTAGTCGGTTTTTGCCGTTCAATATTCATGGAGTAGCCAAAGATCCGCTTTAGAGTTTCCGTATGCCCCCTCTCCCAGGCAAGTTCGATCGCATGGCGAATGCCACGTTCCACCCGGCTGGGAGCCGTATCGTATTTTTTGGCGATTGCCGGGTAAAGTTCCTTGGTTACAGCACCCAGCAGCGACACATCTTCAACAACCATCAGGATCGCATCGCGGATGTATTGATATCCCTTAACATGCGCAGGAATCCCGATCTGATGCATCATGGAGGTAACTTCCACGCCAAGGTTCACACTACTGCCAGCCGAAGTTACAGCAGGTGCGACGGCCGCAAATGACGCTGGCACCGTAGGACTTTCCTGGGTGAGCGCGCGGATGCGCTTGCCCAGAATCTCGAGATCAAAAGGTTTGAGGATGAAATAGTCCACTCCCATCATCATCGCCTGATGAGTCAGGGATTCCAGTCCAAAAGCCGTCAACATGATAATTTTAGGCCGATTAGCCATCGCTCTGCCGTTAATGCGTTCTAACACCCCAAGCCCGTCCAGGCTGGGCATCACTAAGTCCACGATCACCAAGTCCGGTTCTTGATTTTGAATCATCTCCCATGCTTCTATACCATTGTAAGCCAGTCCAGACACCTGTAAGTCCTCCTGACTTTGCAAGTAGTTTTGCAGCATTTGACAAAGATTCCGGTTGTCGTCTGCGACAACGATTTTAACTTTCTTACTCATTCTGCCATCATCCCGCCTTATGTATAATATTCCGGATCGCCTGGGGCTCGCAACACCTTCCTCTTTCCGGTGTCCTCATTATACGTTAGGATAGATGTCGAAATCGTAAAAAATAAGTAAGGCTCGACTGAGCCCATCCTTTGTCAAATACGAGTAATTCATAGGGTTACTGGGTTTTTATGGAAAATATTCATTCATCAAGTTTCGCCATCTCCTCCCTTTATAAAAGAAATGACTAAACTAGAGGCGTTCTTTGTCAAGTTTTAGGGGCAACGCCGACAATATACCCTCCTAGGGAGAGCAGCCGATTTTCGAAAAAGGCCTGCATCACCATGAATTGTTCCTTTTCCGACAATTCGTCATAACCTGCAAACCGAGACCCTAAGAGAATCTTGCTTCCCGACCGCAAAACTTGCCGCCAAAGGGTCTGTCTTCAGAAACTCGGTTCGGGAAAGCCGATCACGTCAGCTTGTTGAATGGCCTGCCCATTGACCTGAACGAAACCTGCCTCTGCTTCAAGACCCTGTACCTTACCTTGAACCAGAATCGGCGATGTCTCTGAAGCCTTCCATAGTAACAACACCGCGTCACACCCAGACCCGTAACACTCGTTCAAGTATGCAAAAAGTCTCATCTTGCACATCCCTTCACTTTATAACTTCAACATGGATAAGACATTTCGATTCGGGAACACTATAGCGAAGAATCCTAAAGGAGGTTTGCCCACGATGATTGCTAAAGTTGACAAAGATACTTGTATCGGTTGCGGTGCCTGCCCTTCCGTCTGCCCGGAAGTATTTCAAATGGAAGACGACGGCTTGGCCGCTGCCTATGTTAACCCTGTGCCGACGGAAGTGGAAGACTCAGCTCAAGAAGCAGCAGACGGCTGCCCGGTTGATGCTATTCATATCAACAAGTGAAGCTCAGAGAATTTAAGTAATATTCAGCAAACGTTAAAGCGGACGGGCAAACCGTCCGCTTCAGCTGTATCCTGTTAAGCTGGATTTTCGGATAGCGACACCGCAGCCTTCGCCACTGCTTCACGCACCCGTCCTTTTAAACCATCCAGCCCGACCCGATCTATTAAACGCCCAAGGCGTTCCTGTGGTCTGGCATTTTGTCTGTAATACTCGACAACCGCTTGAACTGCAGGCAGCCGTTCCTCTGCTTTGAGGTTTTCCCAGAGTAGATCGGCCAAACGCGGTTTGACCCCGCCGTTGCCACCGACGAAGAGATGGTAGCCCCTGCTGGTGCCCATGAGACCTAGATCCACCGTCGCCGCATCCGTGCATTTGTTCGGGCAGCCCGCCACAGCGATCTTAAATTTAGAAGGCAACTCCATTCCATGATAGCGCTTATCCAGTTCCATTCCCAACTTTAGCGTTGGCTGCAGCCCCCGCTTGCAAAATTCATTACCAGGGCAAACTTTAATACTGCGCACGCAGAGACCCGCCGCATGCCCAGGATCCATGCCCAACTCATCCCAAGCTTTCGGGACATCCCCAGGATCCAGTCCAACAATCGCGATGCGTTGAGCGCTTGTCACTTTAATAGCGGCCGCCTGGTATTTCTCGGCTACATCCGCAATTTTTCGGAGTATTTCCGGTGTAGCTACACCCGCTGGAATGTGCGGGGCAATCGCATAGGTCTTTTTATCCATTTGCAGAATGGCACCGGCTGGCTGAGCCTTGGCTTTAGCCTCTGCAGACATCTCCCCTTGTTCAACGGCATTGACAGCAGCCAAAAGCTTATCTGCGTCAATTCCATGCATTTGAGCCGCATTTTTGAGGTTTTCTTTCACCGAAAAGGGACAGCCCAAACAGTGAAGCCCCAGCGACTGCATGGCTTCCGCCGTTTTCGGATTGGCTTCCATGATTTCTTTAAGCGTCATATCAAAGGTAAAATTCATAGGATCTCCTAACCATGAATGAGCATTGGTAAGCAATGCACACAAACATTCTTTTCTTCCCCTTGATGCACGTATTTTAGGATAGGTGTCAATTCACTACTTGTCCCGCAATGGGCACATACCACCTCTGGCACTTCCTTGTTTTCTGAAGCCATTGGCGAAACCCCCTTCTTGTTTGTTTAACCGACTAACCTTAGTCTAACACAAACCCACTGTTTGAACTGTGATTTTCAGCACATCCTGGGTGTGCCTTTTGCAACACTACCTTTACTTTAAACCCGCAAGGACCAAATTATACCCGGCCATTGGTAAAGAAATATCCCCGCATGGCCAAACCTGCCACCGGGGATTCTCAAACGTACACACGTTAAGGCACACGACGAAAGTTAAGGATATGCCAGCTCTCTCCCTCTTGAAAGAGCTGAAAAGAATAAGTAAAATGCTCAACCGCTTGGGGCGGTGCAACCCAGGAAACCTTCACTTTGAGCGAGGCGGGGTCGACCGTTTCCAAGAACTCGACCTTTTGAAGTGACAAAAACGGGTTTTTCTCTAAGGCTTTTGTCCAGGCCGAGAGTTCTGCGGGTTCTGGGGATGATTTCGGACTCCGGGCCATCTCTTGAGCCAATTCGAACTGCCGTGAATCTAGCAAGTTCCAAAAACGCTGTACGGCTGCACGCGGAGAATCGGCATAATCAGGATGGGCTAAGGCGGAAAGAACGGTTTCGGGTGTTTTCCAAGCCATGAGGCCCATCAGACAACTTAAGGCAATGCCCAGAATCCAAAGATACCTGCTGTGACGCATACTTTCCCTCCTAAAAGCTAGTGTCTACTACTATCTTAGAAGGGAAACCTTACTTTCATGACAGCTTATCCAAAAACTTTTCTTAGAACATTGAGTAGGAACTCGGGCAGCCGCAGGTAATAAATCTTCATCGACAAAACCTCCTCTCAACCAATCATATGTGGGTTAACTAAAGTTATAGTTCTTAACCGTCTCTTCAAGTTGAGCCACCCATTGTTTTTCTTCCTCTGTTTGCGCGGTAAAATAAAGCCGCCCTATGATCGAAGAGATGATCTTTAAGACATCTTCTACAACCAGCTTCTCTTTCATGGCTAGTTGGGCACTCGTCTCAATCAAGGCAATGCCGAACTGATGCCCTACGCCTTCGTTCATCATCTTGGTGCACGTCTTGCCTAACAAACGCATGACCAACGAAGCTTCCTGGGCATCGAGCTGCCGGATCGCATCAATGGTTGTCGTCAATCCCTGTACCATACGCAATCCCACGTTAGCCCAGCCAACCTGTTGATTATCCATTCTCTTTCCCCCTTACCGCTACGCTCTTCGTGCGATACTATATGCTCAGGGACGATGTTGGGTGAGTTGTCTTGTTATGGGTGTAAAAGAAAAGAGCCCTTTTTGATAAGGGCTCTTTTCTTAGACGTTCTTCACTCACTTGCCGAGCTTGGGTACCCGGAAGCTCGAAACCATCAAAAACGCGAGCAAAGCGAGACACACCGGATAGAATATCCAGGGGATAAAAGGGTTAAAGAACACAAGCAAAGCCATGAACCCACCAGCAAACGTAATCGGGACACCCACAAAATAGGTAGAAATATTGAGGACATTAAAACGGGCCAAGCGAATTGCCCCACACAGGGCAAAAACGGCGGCAATAAGGATCCCCCAATTGCCAATATTTCCGCGCAAAAAGGCGGAATAGGTAAGAATCGCCGGAGCAACACCAAAGGAAACCAGATCGCTCAAAGAATCCAGTTCCTTGCCAAAGTCAGAACTGACTGAGAGCCGTCTGGCAACTTTGCCATCCATACTGTCCATCAAAACGGACAACAGGATCATACCAGCCGCAAAATTAAACTTTTGATCGAGCGTAAGGATCAAAGCCATAAATCCAAACAACAAATTCGCCAACGTAAAAATACTCGGAATCATACGCGCGTTGATGGGGCGACTGCTCATTCCTCATTCACTCTCCCTAAAATCGTTATCCCACCCCGAACCTTGTCCCCTTTGCTTACGGTCACTGTGACATTAGGAGGGAGAAAGAGTTCAGTACATGAACCGAATTTAATAAGTCCGAAATGTTCCCCTTTCGCCAACTTGTCCCCCTCTTTCACCCAACAAACAATCCTGCGGGCCACAAACCCTGTCACCTGTGTCACTAAAATCTTTAAAGAGCCATTTTCGATCCCGATAAAGTTCTTTTCGTTTAGTTCTGAAGCATGGCTCTTAAAGGCGGGCAACATTTGTCCCGGACGATAATAGCGATAGATCACGGTTCCGGCCATCGGAGAGCGGTTCACATGAACGTTAAACAAACTTAAAAAAATGCGGATGCGAATGCTTTCACCCTGAAAAACATGTTCCTCAAAAACTCGTTCGACATCCATGACTAACCCGTCAGCGGGCGACACAAGCGTTACTTCTCCTTCAGGGACGGTTCGCGTCGGGTTTCGAAAGAAGAAGGCTACAAACAAAAAGAGCAAACCAGGCGCGATCATGAGCCAAGGCCAAATCATATAACTGACAATGATCAATATGGCCAAAAAACCCAAATAAGACCAGCCATCCCGGGAGATGGGGTACTGTTTCACCGATAAATAACCTCCCTTGGAATAATTCCAGCGCTCAACTCGCACGGCAATTTCCTATAGTGTATCATCTTTCAGGATAATAGAAAAGCGCTTTCCATTATCCTTCCAGCCAGGCCTCAAGTCTACGCAGAATTTGGCCCCGATCCCCCCGGATATGGGTGCGCAAGGGTAAGGAAGAAAGGAAAACCCTGCCATAACTTTTCTCAGCAATGCGGGAATCAAGCAGGATCACCACACCGCGATCCCCTTGCGAACGAATCAAGCGGCCGAACCCTTGTTTAAAACGAATGATGGCATCCGGCAAAAACAATTCCCGAAACGGATCCCGGCCTTGAGATTGCATAAATTCAGCACGTGCTTCAATGAGCGGAACCGTCGGGGCCCAAAAAGGTAACTTCACCAGAACGACGCAAGAAAGGGCTTCCCCCATGATGTCAATTCCTTCCCAAAAGCTGCTTGCACCCAGCAGAACACTCTGGGCTTTACGCTTAAAGTCATCGAGAATTGCCGAACGAGCCCCATCAATCCCTTGCCCGAGCGTGTCAATATTCGCCCCTTCCAGTCTCTGTTTAAGCGGATAGTAGGTAGCCTGAAGAAACCGGTGCGAGGTGAAAAGGACTAAGGTGCGTCCACCAAGGCGTTCACTAACTTCGGCTATGAATTCGGCCACATCTTCTGCGACACGGAGTTCTTCCCCTTTGGGATCCATTAAGCCTTTGACCACATAGAACTGCATCTGTTTCTCGTAGTCAAAGGGGGAATCCACTTGCAGGGTACGCGTATCCTGCGCAAGCCCAAGTTCTTCAAGCAGGTGTGCAAAGGAACCGGCTACACTCAAGGTCGCCGAGGTGAGAATCGCCGCTTGCAGCTTAGCGAACACTTTCTTCAAAGCGCTGCTGACATCCACTGGAGAACGCCTCCACGTTAAACTCGGAGAGCGTTCCAGCCAGATGACGACCCCGGGATCTTCCAAATTTAATCCAGGAACCGATGTAATTAGGTTTTCCAGCTCACTTAGCCCTTCTCCCAGTTCGCGTCGGACTGTTTCAAATTCATCTGCTTCTTCTTGATCCAAAAGGTTCACAAGATTTTCAAGGATTCCGTGCAAGGCTTTA
>JAJZPA010000071.1 GCA_021811425.1 Bacillota bacterium
ATGTCATCCTCCCTACCCTTTGTAAAACAATAGTTATAGCCTAGCACAGCTTGGCTTTTAAGGCAACCGTTTCCACTGCACCAAGTGCACCAACTAACTGCCAAGACAACGTTCGAAACAAGATGTATAATTTATACCAAACGGAGCGTTTTACGGATACGGCAAATCTTTTTAAGGGAAGTGAAATGGATGGTTAAATATGCCCTGATCACCACTGGCGGAACCATCGCCATGAAAAAGAATGCTACAGGGAAGGCTGTACCTGCGCTTGAGGGTACAGATCTGCTCGGAGTCCTGCCTCCTTCCCACCAAGGAGAATGGAAAGTCATCCATTTCTCCAATCAGGCCAGCTCAAACATGACACCCGACCGCATGCTCCAATTAAGCCAGATCCTCAAAGAAGTCCTTGGACAAGGCCAGTTTGAAGGGGTGGTTGTTACTCATGGAACCGATACCCTTGAAGAGACCGCTTTTTTTCTCAGCCTGACCCTACCAACTGCCATCCCTGTCGTTCTTACAGCTGCTCAAAGGGATGCCTCTGAAACAGATTCAGACGGCCCTCGCAATCTACGCAATGCCATGCGTATCGTAAAATCGCCAGGAGTAAGGGGAAGAGGTGTCCTCGTGAGCCTGCATTCCCAAATCCATGCCGCACGCGAAGTGCGGAAACTGCATACCAGCCAGCCAGATGCCTTTTCTTCCGGTGCCGCAGGAATAGTAGGTTATGTCGACGGGGATGAGGTATTCTGGCTGCGCAGAAGTTTGCCCACCATCCGCATCCCCTTGCCGGAACGGCTCGCCAATGTCCCGATCGTCAAAGCCTACACAGGCATGAATCCCGCCTTTGTCGAGTGTCTCCTGGGCCAGGGGGCAGAAGCCCTGGTGATCGAGGCGTTTGGACGCGGCAATCTCCCCCCTGATCTGGTATCTACCATTGCAAAGGCCGTGTCAGCTCAGGGAATTCCTATTGTCATCACCTCGCGCTGCCCTTTTGGACGTACTGATCCCCTCTATGGCTATCCCGGAGGCGGCGCAGACTTAGAAAGAGCTGGAGCTTGGTTCAGCGGGGATTTATCATCAGAGAAGACCCGTCTTTTTCTGGCTTTAACCTTGGGTCTGGACACTCCCAAGCCCACCCTTAAAACCTGGTTGGAACATGGCGGCCTCGAAGCATAATAATATGAATGCACACAAAAAGGAGCCTATTGGGGCTCCTTTTTGTTGTACACAATTCGTGTTAGCAGCTGCATCCGTCCCCGGCATTGGGGTTACGAATTTCAAACCCACCACCATAACGGGACTCAACATAATCCACCATAACCCCCTCGAGATAAGAGGACAGCTTGCTATCCGTAATGATGGAAACGCCATAGTATTCGTCCAACACATCATTCTCCGCCTTTGACTCATCCAGAGTCATGCCGAAATTCGGCCCGCCTCAGCCAAATCCCGCCACATATAGGCGCAGGTAAAGGTCACCTTTATTTTGGCTGGCGATAACTTCCTTTACCTTTTGGGCCGCGATTTCCGTAATCCCCACCATGTTCTTTCTAAACACTCCTTTTCGTTGACTCTTTTGCCGCCCCTAGAGGGGCCATATTTATCATACTTCGTTCAGGCCGTTCCTGTCAATTCGCGCAGAGGAACTAGACTTCCCTTCCATCTCCACGAAGCTGGTAGTCCTGCCAAAGCCTGCGTATTTCCACTTCAATGCTGGCGGGCAAGTCTTGGAGTCCCTCCTGCCAACGCCGAACATCCCATTTCAACTTCTGTACCCAGGCATTTTGCTCAGGCCAGGCAATAAAGGCCTGCGGCTTTGGAAGCACAATCCCTCTGATCAAAGTCAAGAGCAACAATAAGACAGCAATTCGCCATAGCCAACGCATTCCGGCTCATCCTCTCTAGGTCGTTCTAGAAAGTATTCTTGCCAGAAAATCCTGGATTCAACCATGCCTCCCTAGCCCCGGAAGGAATCCGGTCGCTCGAACAGAAGGGCTTCAAAAGCAAGCACAGCCTCCCGAGAGACATGTTTACCATACCGAACCGTCAGCATGTTAGCTGGGTGAGAGGCGATCTCCTCTTCATCTGTATCTTTGACAACCATACCGACATGTGCCATAAGCTGACGCATCAACTCCCGATACTCCCAAATATGCAGTCCTTTTCCTTCGAGATCCCAATGCCAATAATACTCTGTAGCCAAAACCAAAAAGTTCTCCATTTCCGGATTAGCGAAAGCCACTTCCAGCAAGCGCCGGGCGATTCCCATCCCTCGAATCGTGGGTGCCACCTCAATGGCCCCCAATTCTAGAACTTCCTTCGGCCCCTGGGACCAGCGTTCAAAACTATCCGGCGGATGGAAAGTAACATATCCGAGAAGTTCTCCATTTCTTATGGCGATGACCACACTGCCAAACTCGAGCTGGCAAATTTCCATCAATGCTTCTTTTTGGCGATTAGGCGGTCGAAAGGCCCTTAGGCCTGAATCCATGGTCAAATTGCTCAGTGTTTCCAGGGAAGCAGGTCCTTTAACCTGAAACACTCCTTCAAGAGTCTGTACAGTTTGGCAATAAAGTTCATAACCCTCCCGCACAAGCGCTCCCCCTTTAAAACACCTCACTTTAATTAATTCAACATGCAGACATTAATTCCTGCAGCACGCGCTCAAGAACCTATTTTCCACCGATTCAGGCGATTCACTCATTTAAGTTATAGCGTTTAACCTTATTATATAACGTCGCCAACGAGATATTCAGCGCTCGGGCTGCCCGCTTCTTACCTTCGAGAGAAGTGCCATAGCGATTCAATGCCGTCCGCAAGAGAATTTCCTCCATCCGGTCTAGAGGCATAACATCCGGAGTTTGCATCAAATTATCCCCCATCTGGCCAATTGACTCTGCCAGATGGCGTTGTCCGATAAACGGTTCATGCGCCAAAACCATAGCCCGGGTTAGGACATTCTGTAATTCTTCCACATTACCTGGCCAGCGATAGGTCATGAAGACTTCTTCAGCCTGAGGCGTAATCCCTTGAATGGATTTCCGCAACCTTAGATTTAGTTTTTGGATATAATAACGTGTCAGTTCCATGATATCCTCACGCCGCTGCCTCAAGGCTGAGATATAAATCTCGCGTTGGGAGGCATAACGATAAAGTTCACTATTAAAAGCCTTTTCATACATTAAAACATGTACATTTTGGGATGAACTTAAGCAAACGCGCATATCTAATGCTTCAGCCGTAAGGCAGGCTTGGTGCAATCGAGATTGGTCTTCGAGCCCCAAAGAGGCTACTTCGCGGAAATAGACCGCACCGCCCCGAAACAGCTGGAATTTGTCTTCCAGTTCATGAAGATTGAGAAATACTTTGATTTCCTCCGGCTGACTGCAGTCGACCAACAAGAAGGATTTACCAGAGCGTAGGCTCTCACGATGGAGATAGGTCGCCATCAGGTACTTCCCGGAACCAACCTCACCTTGAAATAGAATGGGGCTGGTCTCCCGAGCAGCCTTCCTGCACGCTTCAACGGCTAAGCGGGTATCCTTGCTTCCTCCTATAATAGCTGGTTTAGTTAATGGTGTCACAACAAACGCTTCCATCTCTCCGTTCCTCCCATGCTCAAACTGCTTCTAATACCTATAAGTAATTTAATTGTATACTATAACAGTCAAAACATAAAGAAAAATTTAGACTAAAAAAGGCACTTGTGTCAAAGTGCCTTCGTTCCTTCTTGGTTACGCGTGCCAAGCTGCAAGGTATTTCTCTTGATCATCACTCAAGCTATCAATGCTCAACCCCAGGGAGGCCAAGCGCAATTTAGCTACCCTCTGGTCAATTTCAGTGGGAACACTGTAAACATGGTTTTCCAGATCACCGGTGTGTTCCACGAGATAGCGCAGAGAAAGCGCCTGCAGAGCAAACGTCATGTCCATCACTTCAGCCGGATGGCCGTCTCCTGCAGCCAGATTTACTAATCGTCCTTCCGCTAAAAGGTAAATTCGTCGTCCATCTGCGAGTACGAATTCTTCAATATTGGGCCTTACCTCACGCCGGGTCACGGCTAGCCGTGCCAGTTCAACCCCATTGACTTCAACATCGAAGTGCCCGGCATTGCAGAGAATCGCTCCTGGTTTCATGACCCTAAAGTGCTTTGCTGTAATAACATCTTTATTTCCGGTAACCGTGACGAAGACATCCCCTTTTCGGGCTGCATCGAGCATTGGGCTGACTTCGAAACCGTCCATCCAAGCTTCATTAGCCCTAATCGGATTGATCTCGGTCACGATAACCCGTGCCCCCAACCCTTTGGCCCGCATAGCCACCCCTTTGCCGCACCAACCGTAACCGGCCACGACCACCGTTTTACCAGCCACAACCAGGTTCGTCGTCCGCATAATTCCGTCCCAAACGGACTGCCCTGTCCCATAACGATTGTCGAAAAGATACTTGCAATCCGCATCATTGACAGCGATCATGGGGAAACCCAACTCATCATCCCGATCCATCGCCCGCAGCCTCAAAATTCCGGTTGTGGTCTCTTCGGCCCCTCCTTTTACTTTGGCGAGCAATTCCCGGCGCTCACGATGGATCGTGGAAACGAGATCTCCGCCATCATCAATCAGATAATCGGGGTCAAAATCGAGGGCTAACTGCAGGTGTTTATGGTATTCCTCAGCGGTCGCCCCATGCCAGGCGTGCGCTCGGATTCCCCCTTGAACCAAGGCTGCGACCACATCATCCTGGGTCGAGAGCGGATTGCTGGCAACTACGGTCACTTCCGCGCCTCCGGCCTGGATGGTTTTTGCCAGATACGCCGTCTTGGCTTCCAAGTGCAAGCAAATTGTGACTTTCTTCCCGACAAACGGCAATTTCTCCTCAAACTCGCGGCGCAATTGGTTTAACACCGGCATATGATTGGCAACCCAATCGATCTTCTTTTGTCCCTGGGGTGCCAAACCAATATCCCGAATAGTTGATGTTTCTTGCGAACCCGGCATAAGCCGGCCACCTCCCTCATGTTTTATGATTCTTGTAACGATTTCGCCCTTTGTCAGCGATTTCCTCCTCGTCCAAGTCAATTTATACCGAAGCAATGTCCCCTCCACGCTGAAGGGGACATCGCTTTTAACAGGCTCTGGAGTTTAGCCTTTAACTTTTACAGTTTCAGATTTAACTTGGACGGGTTCAATGCCGAACCTTTCTTCATCTCTTCCGTCAACCGTTCCCCGATCTTGTTGAAAGCGACAGACTGATAATCTTCAATCTTACCCGCATCAGACAGGGAAGCCAGACCCGGATCAATCGGAAGCTCCCCTAGGTAAGGAATCTCGCTGCGCTTTGCTTCCGCGCGCCCCTGCGGCTTGCCGAAGATCTGGATTCGGTGACGGCAGTCTGGGCATTCGACATACGTCATATTTTCGATCAGACCGTAGAAAGTCAGATCATATTTCTTGGCCATATTAATCGCCTTGCGCACCACCATATTTGCCAGCTGCTGCGGGCTGCTCACGACCACAATCCCATCCACCGGCAGGGACTGAAAAACCGTAATCGGCACGTCCCCTGTACCCGGAGGCATATCGATAAGAAGATAATCCAGTTCGCCCCAGACGACATCCGTCCAGAATTGGTTGACGAGCTGGGTAATGATTGAACCGCGCCAGATAACCGGGTCATCTTCATTCTCCAGCATGAGGTTCAAGGACATGATCTTGATGCCACCCGAACTCAGCGGCGGCATCACGCCAGTCGGATTGACGGTGGCCTTTTCGGTTACGCCAAAAATCTTGGGAATGCTCGGCCCGGTAATATCCGCGTCCAGAATTCCAACTTTATATCCCAGTCGTTTTAAAGTAACCGCCAACATGCCGGTGACTGAGGATTTGCCAACTCCGCCCTTGCCACTCATCACCGCGATGACTTTGCCAATATGGCTTGCTTTTTGAGCTACGGTCAGCTCTGGTGTCGTCGAACAGCTCTCTCCAGAACAGGTTCCAGATGCCGAACAACTGTTACATGAATCACTCACGATGTTCTCCTCCCTTTCCTTATCCAATCACATCAATTTAATCAATCTATTCTACCCCCCAGGGGTAAATCACTGATTCAATACTACGACTATAGAGAAAGCTTTGTCAAGCATCAAAAGAAAACTTGGCTGGCGCCAAGCCTTTCGGCGCTTTGCCATCCGGCATCTAGCCATCCATGGCGATGCTCTAATCTCAAACGTCCTGTTTGAGTCATGGCGATGCTCTAATCTCAAACGTCCTGTTTGAGTCGGCGAAGGCGGCCGCCTAGTTGCCCTTATGCACCCACAGACTTATACTTTTTGATATGCCAAGTAAATTGTTCTTCCTAACTTAGAGGGTGTGGAAATCCTCCTGGTTCTATGCATGCCTTATTCCGTATGGTACACTAATTAAAGAATTTAAACGCTAAAGCGTTGGCAGTGGATTACAGGTTTAAGAACAGGAGGAATTGCGTTGTCGCCCCGATTTCTTTATTTGTATGTGTTTCTCACCGGAGCTGCAGTCATGGGCATTGAAATGGCTGCTTCGCGCCTCATTGCCCCGTATTTTGGCACATCCCTGATGGTTTGGGCCAACATCATCGGGATTATCCTGCTCGCCATGTCGGCAGGATATTTTCTAGGGGGGCGTTTAGCGGACAAGCGGCCTGAGCCGCGAATTCTCTTCACGCTTTCACTCGGTGCTGGGATCATTCTAACGGCCATCCCGTTTGTTTCACAATGGCTTTTTCACTTCCTCTCCGGAGGAATTTTGGTCACCCCGGTGCGCACTGTCCTGCTCGCGTTTGCAGGAACCCTGCTCGTATTTTCACCTCCCATCTTTCTGTTAGCAATGGTTAGCCCTTATGCCATCCGTTTGAGCACTCTGTCTGCCGCTGATGCCGGAAAAATTGCCGGACGGCTTTACGCTTTTTCTACCCTCGGCAGCCTCATTGGAACGTTTGCCCCTTCCTTCTGGCTGATTCCGACCATTGGCACCCGAGCCACTCTCTTCCTCTCGGCTTTTATCATCATGGCCCTTTCGGCCTGGGGGTTGAAGCGCTGGTGGGCTGTGGTACTGGCCTTATTGCCCCTTCTCTTGCTCTGGTTTGCTCCTCAGAGTGTCAAAGGAGCCCAAGTCCTCTGGGAAAAGGAAACCCCTTACCAATATGTTCAAGTCATCAAACAAGCGGATCAAAGCACCGCACTCGTTTACAATGAAGGCGGCGGAATCCAGTCTATTGCCCGCCCCCATCACGGCCTCGCCTCGCAGGATTATTATGATTACTACCTCGTCCTCCCGTTCTTACGTCAAGAGCCAAACCCAAAAGCTTGGATTCTCGGCTCAGCCGGTGGAACGATGCTAGGACTCTTTGAACACTGGGTGCGTCCAACCATCCCTGGCCTAACGCTCACCGGAGTAGAAATCGATCCCGATGTCATCCCCCTGGGACAGAAATATTTTGGTCTCACGGGCTCCGAAGGTCCTGTCGTGAATGCAGACGCACGGACCTTTCTCCATACGCGCTCGGATCAGGCAGACCTCATTGTGGTCGATGCCTACACACAGCAAATTTATATCCCCTTCCACCTCTCCACTCAGGAGTTTTACCAAGATGTCAAAACCCATCTGACCCCCGGAGGTATCTTGGCCCTAAACATCAATGCCATCTCCCCTTCGTCCCGGCTGCTCCAGTCTTTTCAGCATACCCTGGCCACGGTCTTTCCCTACACCTATATTCTCCCCGTCCCCGACAGCCTCAATTACGTGCTCTTAGCCGCTTCGCAACCCATAAACCTGACTCAAGCCGAGGACAAAATTCCCTTGGAGTTATCCCCCTTTTACCAGGCTTACCGCGAAAACCTAATACCAGCCTCTACTCAGGAAGGCCTCATCCTCACGGATGACAAAGCACCCGTAGAATTCCTCACCGATCAGATGATATGGCAGACATTGCTCCAAACCGTCTCTTCTCACTCCGAAGAAACTAATCTCCCGAGTTCCTCCTCCGCTTCAACCGCTACTTTCCCAAACCCTACGGTTTCTGCGCCTCCGCCTGCAGCAACCGTCTCCCCAGCCCCCTCTCCACTGAATCCGACAGGGCCGGCTCCCAGCACCACAGATACAGCACAGGCTCTTTCCCTCTCTGACCAAGGACTAAAACAGTACTACGCTCGTGATTACCCTGCAGCGCTGTCTCGTTTCAACCAAGCCTTGGCACTTGATCCTGCCTGCTATCAAGCCCTAAACGGCAAAGGTGCCACTTACGCGTTTCAAGGCCGCTATGCTGAAGGAATCGCCCTGATCGAGCAAGCCATTCAGCTCAATCCCTCCTTTGCTTACGCCCACTTCAATCTCGGCCTAGCTAATGAATTAGCGGGACGCTGGGATGCTGGGATTAAGGCCTACTTGGATGCCATCCATCTTGATGCCAAGGATCCCTGGAGTTACTATGGAATTGCCAGCATCTATGGTCGTCAGGGAAATGTTGATAAGGTTCTTGAGTATCTACAGCAAGCCATTGCGTTGGACCCTGTTGTTAAAGAAGTCGCGCGAGCTGAACAAGACTTTGCGCCGGTGCAAAAGGATTCTCGCTTTCAAAGCCTAGTCAAACCCTAGAACGCTAAAAAACCCTCACCCCACAATCGTCAGGTGTGAGGGTTTTCTGTTGCCATCGATTAAGTCAAAAGTCCTTCCAGCCGAGTCACCAATCCGGAAAAAATGGTCAAGGCCTCCCGAACCGGAACCGGAGTCTCCATATCTACGCCTGCTCCCCGCAGAAGCTCAATCGGATAATCTGAGCCGCCGCTGGAGAGGAAATTCAAATAGCGCTTTACAGCAGGTTCTCCTTGCTCCAGAATTCCATGCGCCAGGGCAGTCGCGGCCGAAAATCCAGTGGCGTATTTATAAACATAAAAAGCATTGTAGAAATGCGGAATTCTAGCCCATTCCCAAGAAATCTCCGCATCGAGCACAACCTCTTGTCCATAATAGAGGGCATTGAGTTCGCGATACAGCGTGGAAAAGCGTTCCGCTGTCAGCGCTTCCCCTTGTTCCACTAGGGCATGAGTCTTCTTCTCGAACTCAGCAAACATGGTCTGGCGAAATACGGTTCCACGAAATTGTTCCAGATAATGATTGACCAGGTAGGCCAGGATCTTCTTATCCGTAGTAGTCCTGAGCAAATGCTCCATGACCAAGGCCTCATTCAAGGTCGAAGCCACCTCGGCGACGAAAATCTTATAGCCGGCATAGATATGCGGCTGATTCTGATTTGAAAAGTAGGTATGTAGGGAATGACCCATCTCATGAGCGAGGGTAAACATGGAATCCAAGGTATCCTGATGGTTTAAGAGCACATACGGGTGTGTTCCGTAGGTTCCCCAGGAATACGCTCCGCTCGTCTTACCCTCATTCTCATAGACATCAACCCAACCGGTTTCCAAGCCTTCATTAAGCATTTTGAGGTATTCTGAGCCCAAGGGCTTTAGCCCTTCTAAGACCATCTCTTTGGCCTCAGCATAGGGAATTTTCATTTGGGTCTCTGGAACAATGGGGACATAAAGATCATACAGATGGAGGTCACTCAGTCCGAGTGCTTTTTTGCGTAGCTGAACATAACGATACATTTCCGGCAAAAATTCATGCACAGTCGCGATTAAGGCATCATATACCCCCAGTGGCACCCGATCATCATGCAAAGACGCTTCTAGTGCAGAATCATAATGCCTCACTTTAGCGTTAAAAACATCCCCTTTGATGCTGGCGTTCAGCATCGCCCCCCATGTATTCGCTTGCTTTTGATACGTGTGGTAGAGCCCCTCAAAGGCTTCACGGCGAACCTGCCGCTCAGCACTCTCCATGAACTGAATATAGTTTCCTTTTGTCAGTTCGATTTCATGCCCCTCTGCATCATGGATTAGGGGAAATTTCAGATCGGCATTGTTCGCCATGGTAAAGATCGTACTCGGAGCCTCTATCAATTCCCCGATCTCTGCCATCAATTTTTCTTCCGCAGGGTTTAAAATGTGCTCCCGTTTGCGTAAGATATCCTCAAAAGCGTGGTCATATAGCTCCAAGCGCGGGTCTTGGCGGATATCGGCAAACTTTGTCTCTGGCACAGCTAACAGTTCCGGTACGACAAACGCCGTAGCACTTCCCACCTTGACAGCGAGAGCGCCTGCCCGATCGGTCATCCCTTGGTAAAGAGGCTCCCTGTTGTCTTCATCCCGCCGCATCCGTGCATAAGCGTAGATCTGTTCCAAACGCAGGCCCATATCGTCCATCCACTTGAGACAGGCATATAAGCTGTCCGCGCTCTCCCCTAAACGTCCCTGAAATGTTTCGCCTTCTGGGATCTTCTGTTCAATCGCTTTGAATTCCGCTTCCCAAGCATCATTTTTGGGAAAAATGTCTTCTAAATGCCATTTAAACTCGGCAGAGATGTCTGCCCTTCCTTTTAACTTTTGGGTTTCCACCGCTTTCCCTCCTAGAACGTGATCCCAATTATTATACACACTCAAAGGGAAAATTACCAAATCCTCCGTATGTAAATGTATGATAGTTATAGGCACCACGAAAAGGCCGCCCTAGCATTCAACTAGGGCGACTATCGATACTCTTATCTAGTGCATCAACATCTGCGGCAACCAGGTCACAATTTGCGGGAAAACCGCTACTGCTATAATGACCGCAAAAACCGGAATATAGAAGGGCAAGGCCGCTCGCACGACGCTTGCCATGGACAAACCTGTCACCCGCATGAGTGCAAAAATGACCATGCCAAACGGTGGCGTCAACTCACCGATCATCAAGATGAGAATCATGAACACCCCGAAATGAACAGCATTCCCACCCGCTGCCACGATGAGCGGTACGATGATGGGGGTCAAGAGATTAATGGAAACAATCGAAGAGACAAAACACCCCAGAAAGAGCAGGAGTCCGGTAATCATCAGCAAAATGAGCCAATAATTGTGGGTTATCCCAAAAATATAGCTGGACAAGGTTTGGGGAATCTTCGCTCCTGTGAGAATCCAGGTAAAGATATTAGAAACTCCCAGAATAAACATCACGACCGAACTGTCGATGGTGGTCTTCTTTAAAACCGCCCAAACTTTCTTCCAAGAGAGGCTCCGGTACATAAAGACCGCGATGATCAAGGCATAGAAGCTGGCCACTGCGGCTGCTTCTGTGGCTGTAAAGACTCCTGACAGCATCCCTCCGATCAAAATGACCGGAGTCATCAAGGGCAAAAATCCCTGTCTGAGGCCTTGCCACACTTTGTCCCAAGTGAGATTGGGCACGACAGGATAGTTGCGCCGCCGCGCCATGATCGCTACATAAATCATAAACGAGAGTCCCATCAAGAGCCCTGGTATAATCCCGGCAATAAGAACCGCATTCACCGATGTACCCGCGAGAATCGCATACAACACGGCCGGAACGCTTGGCGGAATGATCGGGCCAATCAAAGAAACTCCAGCCACTAGGCCTGTAGCAAAATCGGCATCATACCCCTGTTCTTCCATGGGCTTGATCGCAATCGAGCCTAACCCTGCTGCATCCGCCACGGCGGAACCGGACATACCCGCCATGATCACCCCAGACAGAACCGTCACTTGCCCTAAGCCGCCCCGCCAGCGCCCCACCAGGGAATTCGCAAATCCAAACAGGCGCTGGGTCATGCCGGACTCATTCATCAGACGACCCACAAGGAGAAAGAGCGGTATCGCTAATAAGCTGAAATTGTCTAAGCCATAGAGGGTCCGCTGTGCTAACACCGACCAGGGTATCGAATCAATCCCGCGCGTGACTGCCAAATAAATTTCCGAGCTTACCCCTAAAGCAAAGGCTGCGGGCAAACCGACAATCAAGAGAACAACCAGGGCAACCGCTAATACTAAGAATGTCATCGCTTACCTCCTCGGTGGGCAAAAGACCTGGCTGTGCCCCAAGCCTGCCAAGCCAAAAACCAGAGCATAATCACAGCAGATAGCGGAGCTGCCAGATAGATCCAGCCCTGATTGAAGGGTAGTGTGGTCAAGGGGACATCCCAGCGATCAAGTGTCATATGCCAGCCACCTAGAACTAAGCTCCAGGCAAACAATGCTTCAGCCGCAATGAGTAGCAAGGAAAGGAGGGCGCGCAAAGCATGCGGCCAGCGCTCCACACTCCGATCCAAAATATCCACGCGCAGGTGATCGATTTCATACAGGGCTACCGTAGCACCCAAAAACACCGACCAGATATTCAAGTTGCGCGCCAGCTCTTCACTCCAAACCAACGGAGCATTGAGCACATAGCGATAAAACACTCCCAGGAGAATGGTCAGGACGAAACCCCCCAAGAGCACGGTAGCAATCCACGTAAGGACATGCGACAACAGTTGATTAAACTTTGCCATGGGCAGCTTTCCTCCTTTCCCGATCGCGCATGTTTACTTACCGGCAATCGCCTTCTTGGCATCCTCGGCAACACCAGGGGCCATTTGGCTCAATACCTTATCAACCGCAGGCTGTGCTGCTTTAACGAACGCCTCCCGATCCGGATCGATAAGAGTCATCTTGTTGTCCGTGCATTTCTTAATAAACGCTTGATTCATGGTCGTTGTTTTCGTCCGAATATCCTTAATCGAATCATTGATCGCTTGAGTCAACCACTGGCGCTGTTGTTCATTGAGTTTCTTCAAGGTTTTGTCACTAATGAGCCAAGTTTGGGGAAGCATCACATGTTTGGTGGCAATAAGGTACTTCTGATATTCCCACATTTGCCGTCCGGCGATGTTGGATAAGAAGTTCTCCTGTCCGTCCACGGTGCCGGTCTTTAACGCCGTCACAATCTCAGTCGCGGCAATCGGCGTCGGAGAAGCTCCAATTTGTTTGAAGACATCAATCCAGCTTTGAATCTGAGGCAGGCGAATCTTGATGCCTTTCATTTCTTCCGGAGTCTTAAACGGCTTGTTAGAAGTAAAATAGCGGGGACCAAAGTCGAACATCCCGGCATACTGCACCCCGCCCTTTTCCATGAGGATCTTCTTGATCTTGTCGCCCGTCGGGCTTGCCATATAGCGATCCATGGAATCCACATCCGGGAACAAAAACGGAATGGCAATCGCGTACATATCTTTATAGTAAAGGTCACCCATGATCGCATTGTACCCGACATCCAGTTCGCCCAGTTTCAAAAGCTCAAGAGCCTGTTTCTCATCACCCATCTGTCCGGCCATGAAGAGATCGACATTCATAGTACCGTTGGACAACTCACCCAGACGCTTCTTAAATGTTTGTGTGATTTCGTGATCAATCCCGGAATCTTCATCCGTCGTCGCAAACTTAAGCGTTATTTTGTCGCTCGTCTTCGTGGCTGCACTGGGAGCAGTGTTGGCCGTGCTACCGCATCCGGCCAAAGCAGTCGTGATTAATAGGGTCACTAGAATCACGGCTATCCATTTTTTCATACAAAATCCTCCCATTTCCTTCCGTTCTTCTTATCGGCTAGGCACCCATGGTTCTTGTCAGATCACCCCCTCTCGCTAAAACGCATCATACTGCTCGGATACTTCATCCCAGCATGGCCCATCGCAATGCCATCACAAATCCCGATCGCCGGAAATTCGACCGGGGTTCCGCCCGCCGCTGCAATGCCCAATTTCGCCGCTTCCGCAATATCCCGCAAGTGAATATGTCCTGTCACTGCGCACTTTTGCATCCCCCTTCAAAACTTCACTCTGTTTTACGGATGGCCTCCGTGATCATGCCTGAGCTCACAGAATAGGGCATGAACCTCATAAAAGAGGTCGGCGAGAGGGCCAGTTGCGCCACGCGTTCCAACTCCTCATCCGTCAGTTTCCGATCTACTCCCAGTTCTGCCAAACTCGTCGGCAAACCAATGTTGCGATAAAAGGCCTTCAGGTGCTCAATTTCCTCAAGAGGCTGACCATCAATATGCATGAGCGCAAGAATGCCGTACGCGACTTTGATTCCATGCAACATGGCATGCGTTTCCTCAACCACCGTAAGGCCATCATGCACACCATGCGCCGCACAGGCTCGCGTTGTCTCCATCCCGAATCCGCCGACAGCCCCCGCTGCTATGAAAATAGCGTCGGTGATTTGTTGCACCGCATAGGATGGATCTTTTTTCTCCATATCTTTCAACGCCTGCGAACTGTACTGAACCAAGGTATCGAGGCAGATCTTAGCCGCAGCTAAGCCTAGTTTTGTGGGCACATGATCTTCATGCCCCCTGGCGCACACAATCCCTTCATACCACTTAGCCAGCGTATCCCCAATACCTGAGAGCATATAGTTAGCCGGAGAATCAGCAATGATCGCTGTATCCACCAAGGTCAACAGGGAATTTTGAGGGTGGTTGATATAATCCACGAACACTCCTTGCGGGGTGTACATGACGGAAATGTGGGTTACGCAAGAACACGTCCCCGCCACGGTGGGAACCGCAATAAACGGCTTCTGCAAACGGGCAGCCACTGTTTTACTGGCATCAAGGGCCTTTCCTCCACCAACACCCATCACCAGATCAATTTCTTTTGGAGCCAGGCTTTGCAACCGTTCTACTTCTTCATAAGACGATTCACCTTGAAATGAAGCCACTTCGTACCCTAAGCCATGCTCGAGAAAGCTAGGGACCAGGAGCACGCTTGCCTTGCTCCAGGCAGTTCGGCCCCCGATAATAAACAGATTCTTCCCATATTTCTGCAGCCATTCGCCTGCCTGCCGTAGAACTCCTGACCCGTGAATATAGGCATTTGCTGAAGCCATTGCTAAATGCATAAATCCGCCCCCTGTCAATTCACACTGTAACACTTATCCTTAAAGGAGCTCATGAGCTCTTTTAAGCTCTCCTTTAGCGTTGTGCTATGCGTTCTTACTGTTTCCCCCTAAGTGAGAAACACTCACATGCTCTTTACGGATAGCCAGAACTAATAGGGTAGTAGCGATCAGTGAACCGCTGAGGAAATAGAGCCCTGATGTCATGGATCCGGTGGCCCCCTTTAGAGCACCCAACGCATAGGGGCCTACGAAACCACCCAGATTTCCAATGGAGTTAATGACGGCAATCCCCACAGCAGCCGCCTCTTCAGCCAGAAACATCGGTGGCAAGGACCAGAAGGAACCAAAAAAG
>JAJZPA010000072.1 GCA_021811425.1 Bacillota bacterium
GACCAGAAAGGAGGACACTGTAGCCCAATTCTGTAAAAAAGGTAAACCAAAATGGGTAATCCTCATACATGTTGAGCACGCGGGGCAAACCGATCACGCCCCGGGGTGCCTCCTTTTCCGGCAGAGGTTTATAACTGAAAAGCCGGTGATATTTATACTCATAAATATTCGGAACATCCGTCTTGGTCTTTTCCTTGCCTGCCCCACGTTCACAGCGATTTCCAGAATAAAAATCACTCCCATCTGGGAAATGGTTCACTGTCACAACACAATTGTTGCCACACAGTCCACATCGTTTCATCGCCGTTTGCGCCTTATATCCTTCCAAACGCTCTATTGGCAATAGCGTCGTGACATACTCAGAAACAAACCGTTCCTTAGCGAGTAGGGCGGCTCCGAAGGCTCCCATGATTCCGGCAATATCTGGGCGCACCACCTCGCGACCAATGAGTTTTTCCAAGGAGCGCAGAACAACGTCGTTATAAAACGTGCCCCCTTGAACCACGATTTTCTGACCGAGTTCTTCTACATTGCGCAAGCGGATTACCTTAAAAAGGGCATTCTTAATAACCGACATGGATATTCCTGCAGAAATATCGCTCACATCTGCCCCATCTTTTTGGGCTTGCTTCACTTTAGAGTTCATAAAAACAGTGCAACGGGTTCCCAAATCCACCGGTTGCTTTGCTTGCAGCCCGACTCGAGCAAACTCCTTGACATCGTAATTTAAAGAGTTGGCAAACGTTTCAATGAACGAGCCGCACCCGGATGAGCAGGCTTCATTCAACATGATGGAATCAATAACCCCATCCTTGACAATCAGGCACTTCATGTCCTGTCCACCGATGTCTAAAACAAAGTCAACCCCCGGCAAAAAGAAATCAGCCGCTTTATAATGGGCCACTGTTTCGATCTCGCCAATGTCCACTTTGAGCGCGGCCTTGATCAGGTGCTCCCCGTAGCCTGTTACCACTGAGTTAACAATCCGTGTTTGCGAGTTGAGCTTACTATATAAACTTTTGAGCGCCTCGACCGTCGATTCCAGCGGCTTCCCTTTGTTACTGTCATAGTAGGAATACAATAGGCCGCCTTCTTCGTCTACCAGAGCTATTTTTGTCGTTGTGGAGCCAGCATCAATCCCGAGAAAAACGTTCCCCTCATACTTCTCTAGGTCCACTTTTTTGACGGCATTACGAGCATGCCGTTGTTTGAATGCCTGATATTCTCCATCATCCGCAAACAGTGGTTCCGTGCGCTCATTGTCTGCGGTCGTCAGATGATAAATTGCTGGAATCCGCTCATAGAGGCACTCAAAGGAAACCGGTTCTTCTGAGCGGGAAGATAGGGCTGCCCCCAAGGCTACAAAATACTGAGAATCCTCGGGAAAAATAACACTACCATCATCGAGTTTAAGCGTCTCAATAAAACGTTGGCGCAACTCAGACATAAAGTGCAAAGGACCGCCTAAAAACGCGACATGCCCATTGATAGGCCTGCCTTGGGCTAGACCGCTAATCGTTTGGTTCACGACGGCTTGAAGCACCGAGGCCGCAATATCTTCTTTGTCTGCCCCTTCGTTCAGCAAGGGCTGAATATCCGTTTTCGCAAAGACGCCACAGCGCGAGGCAATGGGATATAGGTTTCTATGGCTCTTGGCTAGCTCATTAAGGCCCGCAGCGTCCGTCTGCAAGAGAGCAGCCATCTGGTCGATAAAGGCCCCTGTACCGCCCGCACAGGTTCCATTCATCCGCTGCTCCATGGCATCGCCAAAATAGGTAATCTTGGCATCTTCTCCACCCAACTCAATGGCTGCATCGGTTGCCGGAATCAAATTTTTAACGGCATGGGTGCTGGCGATAACTTCTTGAATAAATGCTACATCTAAATTTTTCGAAATATTAAGGCCACCCGAACCGGTGATCATGATGGTTAACGAATTTCTTTGCAGAACGTTTTTAGCGTCTTCCAACAATGAGGCTACCGTTTGTTTAATGTTAGAAAAGTGCCTCATGTACTGTTTAAAGATAATCTTTCCTTCTTCCAGAATAACCATCTTCACCGTTGTGGAACCAACATCGAGCCCGACATTAAGAACTCTCATGTTCTCCCTCCGTTGAAAATAACTCACATTACAAATTTTATAAAAATAAATCCACTATTCTTTTTCGCTATTTATGAGCTAAATCCTCTTCGTCGCGGCTTCCTATTTTTCTTTTATTGTAAGACATCGGGGACGGTTCTTGGTGTCTTGCGGTCTTGGTGTCTATTCCTAAATCACACTATGTATAAAAAGCCGAGAAAAGACCAAGCAGGGCCATGAGGAAAAGCCCTACTTGGTCTAAATCAGCATAGAGACACGGGTTGGACCCCTATGTGATTAAATTGAAATGGAATTAAGCCTGCGAGGCCTTCAATTGGCTCACTAAGCCATCGCTAATTTTAGCAGGAACTTCTTCGTACTGAAGGAAGGACATTCTAAACTTGCCTCTCCCTTGCGTGAGCGAGCGAAGATCAATGGCGTAGCGCATCATTTCTGCCTGGGGAACATGGGCTTTGATGATTTGGTATTTCCCATCAGCGTTCATCCCCAGCACCCGGCCCCGTTTGGAATTGAGATCTCCGATCACATCCCCCATGAATGCTTCCGGAACCCGCACTTCGACTTCCACCACTGGTTCCAGCAAGACCGGCTTGGCCTGCTCCGCTCCCTTTTTGAACGCGAGGATGGCCGCAAGCTTAAACGCCATTTCAGAGGAATCCACACTATGATAGGAGCCGTCATAAAGACAGACCTTAAACCCAGTAACAGGATACCCGGCCAATACCCCTTCAGACATCGCCTCCCGCACCCCTTTTTCGACAGCCGGGAAGTATTGTCTGGGCACCGCGCCGCCAAATACCTCTTCCGTAAACTCAAACTGACCCCCGTTAAGCGGCTCCATGCGTAGCCAAACGTGTCCGTACTGCCCGTGGCCACCGCTTTGCTTTTTGTGCTTCCCTTCCACTTGAACCGGTTTCTTGATGGTTTCCCGGTAAGGTACCCGAGGAACCCGCATGGTGACCGCCACCCCGAACTTGCGGGCCAACTTTTCCTGGAGGATTTCTAAATGCATTTCTCCGAGCCCGGTAAGAATCAATTCCTTGGTTTCCGTATTCTTGCCCACCCGAATCGTCGGATCTTCTTCAGCTAAGCGCGCTAAGGCACTCGACAGCTTATCTTCATCTCCCTTACTCTTGGGCTCGATGCAGACCGCTAAATTTGGCTCCGGAAACTCAATCCCCTCCAGTTCCACAGGCTTTTCCTTTTGACACAGTGTTTCCCCCGTCCCCACATCCTGCAGCTTGGCTAACACCACGATATCCCCAGCTCCCACACTTTGGACATTCTCCTGAGTCTTGCCCCGTAAATAAAAAGGCTGCCCCATCTTCTCCTCGATTCCTCGGTTGGCATTGTAAATCAGAGAGTCTGCCGTGAATTTGCCGCCATACACCCTGAAAAAACTCATCTTGCCAACATAAGGGTCAGCCAAGGTTTTAAAGACCAGTGCAGCTTTCTCTGCCATCGGTTGCGGTTTAGGGACATATTGAGTCAAAAAGTCTAATAGGTTGGCAGTCCCAATGTTCTTCGATGCCGAGCCACACAACACAGGAACCACCAGATTCTGGGCGAAGGCAGAACGCAAAGCCTTGGACAATTCTTCACTCGTCAGTGACTCCCCTTCTAAATACTTCGTTAGAACATCATCGTCCCCCTCAGCTACCGACTCGGCCAAATTATCCCTGAGGACTAGAACTTCATCCGCATATTCTGCGGGGACATCCTTGACACTAAACTTGCCACTTCCGTTGGCTTCATAATAATACGCTTTGTTTTGAATGATGTCCACAATTCCTTGGAAATTCATCTCTTGCCCAATCGGAATCTGCAAAGGGGCAAAACGAACTCCGCTATAGGCTGACCTCAGTTGATCGAGAACTTTACTGATGCTTGAATTTTCCCGGTCCAACTTGTTGATAAACACAACTTTAGGCAGGTTCATCTCTTCCATCATGTCCCAGATGATTTCTGCCTGAACTTCTAATCCGGATACCCCGCAAAGGGTTAAAAGTCCGCTCTCGACAACGCGCAGACCGCTTTTCACCTCCCCCATAAAGTCCGAATACCCCGGAGTGTCAAGCACATTGACCTTTACGCCTTGCCACTCCACCGGGATCAGGCTGGTGCTAATCGAAACTTTGTGCTTGATCTCCTCGGGGAGGTAGTCCGATACGGTATTCCCATCAGGGACTTTCCCTAAGCGGCTGGTCACTCCGGAACTAAAGAGAAAGGCTTCGGCCAAGGAAGTCTTTCCTGCTCCACCATGCCCTAGCAAGCAGACGTTGCGTAGCTTTTCCGTGTCATAGGTCTTCAAGACAATCTCCTCCTTGTACATTATTAAGAAAAAGGGCAGGATGCCTTTAACTTACCAAAAGAAGTTCTTGCCTGGGATCGAAGTGTACCTATGCTGAGACTATTTGTTGCGAATTGAGCCTTCGTATCTTCCTAGAACCACAGCTTCTTGCGCACGCACCATTAACTTCCCGCGTGCCCAAACATGATGAACCTGAAGTTCTTCATCCAAAACAACCAGATCGGCATCATAGTCAAGGCGGATAAGGCCTTTACGGGGCAGATGCAAAACATTGGCCACATTGGCCGTAATCGTCCTCAACCCTACATCCACTGGAAGTCCCTCAATAACAGCCTCCCGGACGTCACGCCAAAGCACCTCGACCGAACCAACACCCATTCCAACCAAAACGCCAGCCTCATTGTACTCTGGCATGCTGCCGTTCCCATCGGAGGTAACAGTCACCCTGTCATTCAAAACCTTGCGTTCAAAGAGCAAGCGCAAAACGGCAGGAACTTGCAAATCCTTCGGAAAATCATCACACCCTGCTGTGAGATCAATATGTCCGCCCGCCTTGAGAAATTCAATTCCCTGTTCCAAAAGCGGATACGTACGATTAATATGCGTTGGCATAAACTGCGTAATCGGAATCTCCGTCTGCTTGAGAATCTGCCAAACTGGATCTAACCCACGTTTACCTTCACCCAAATGAAGGTGGACAATTCCGGCTTTTCCCCCAAGCATCCCGCCAACACGGGCCTCTGCGGTCAAATGTTCCAATTCGGCGATCTGAGGCTGAGCCGAGCGATGATCCGATATGGCTATTTCTCCCGCTCCCACTACTTTATCCACCAATGCCAAGTCTTGGCGTAACGTCGGGAACAAGGTTAGCGGCGGGACTTGATAGGCCCCGCTATAGATATACGTGGTTAACCCCTCATCTTGCAAAGCACGTGCTTTGGTCAAGAGTTGGGCCATACTCCGTGAAACGGCATCCGTCCCTAAGCAGCCAACCACCGTGGTTGTTCCCGCTTTCGTTAGTTGGGATAGTTGAATTTCAGGTGTCCGCGATGCTGGGCCGTCTTCTCCTCCTCCTCCACAAATATGAACATGAGCATCGATAAAACCCGGAACCAAAGTCAACCCTGTGAGATCAAAGATCTCCCCTTTCACATAGGGCGGAAGGCTCAAATTATCCCCGATGGCGGCGATTCTCTCTCCCACCATGAGGAGATCCATCTCCTCTATGGGTTCCGGCGTAAAAATCTTCGCATGTTTAAGCAATTGCCACATAAGAATACCCCCTGTCTGGAGGTATATTACCCCTTGACTTGCAAATTATTCCTGATAATATCCTTAACAGTTAATTTAAGAAAAATTCGTCATCGCGCCACCAAAATCCTTTTTAACTTGAACCATTAGCAAAATAAATTCCAAGCATGGGCTTTTCCCGTAGTGCATAAGGTTACTAGAAGCATTTTAAAATGGGGTGAAAGCTCGGTATGCCCAAACGTACCTTTGTTTACGGAGCGACCATATTGCTCGGAGCCAATCTCATGAACCGCATTTTAGGCTTCATCTACCAATATTTAATTATGACCCATATTGGCGGAGAAGCCTACGGACTCTTCACTATGGTTTTCCCAATTTACATGATGGCTTTGGTCCTGACAACCGCCGGAATACCCCTGGCGGTTTCCAAAATGGTCGCAGAAGAAATCTCCCTAGGCCATCCTAAACAGGCAAAAGCCATTTTTCAGCTTGCTTTAAAGATTCTCACCGGCTCCGGTGTCATCGTGGCGGTTCTGCTCTACACCGTGGCGCCGCTCCTGGCCAATCGGCTGTTTCCAGACCCCCGTGTACTCAATGTCTTCCTGATCTGCACCCCTGCCATCTTTATCGTCTCGGTTGCCTCCGCCTTTCGGGGGTATTTTCAGGGCCTGCAAAACATGCTGCCCACAGCCATCAGTCAGATCGCCGAACAGCTGGTACGCATCTCCCTCGGGTTTAGTTTAGCCATGCGTCTCCTTCCACAAGGCATAGAATGGGCTGCGGCAGGACTGGCCTTAGGGATGCTGGCCGGAGAATTCGTCGGCTTGATCGTAATTGTGCTGCAGTATTACGTCGGCATCAGGAGCAAAGAAAATGCTTCTGATGCCATACATCCGCCGCGCCAGACGCTGGGGACGCTCTTTCATCTGGCATCCCCAGTGACACTGGGTCGCTTCCTAGCCACTGGGCTTTCCGCAACCGATGCGATGCTCATCCCCCAAAGACTGCAGGCTGCGGGATATACGGCCCGCGAAGCGACAACCTTGTTTGGTCAGCTCGGCGGTTCAGCCTTCACGCTGCTGAACTTTCCCAGCGTATTTACTTTCGCTTTGGCCGCTTCGCTTGTTCCTGCTATTTCTGAAGCCGCCGTCCGCAAGCAATTCCACGTTGTCAGAGCGAGGAGCACCGAAGCCATCCGCCTCACGGTCATCGTCGGGTTGCCCGCCCTGATCATCCTCTTCATGTACGCTGCTCCGCTTACCGCCTTCTTTAAAAGCCCTGCCCTTGCTCCCGTCTTGCGTGTACTCGTCTTTGGCGGGATCTTTTCCTATATCCTGCAAACCACGACAGGTATCCTGCAAGGGCTGGGAAAAGTCCAGCTCCCGGTTCTGCATTCAATTGCCGGAGCCGCTGTGCGCATCCCGCTCATTGTCGTACTGACGGCCAGCCCTCAGTGGGGCCTCTTAGGAAGTGCTTGGGCCTATGTATCGGGTTTTTTTATTATAGCTGTCCTAAACCTTTTAGCGATAGCCCGTTTGACCGGACTCCCTCTCGATTTGCAGCATTTTTTCCTGCAGCCCCTGAGTGCCGGCATTGGCATGCTGCTGGCACTGCGACTTTTATATGCCACCTTGGGCAGCACGCTCTTAGGCTATATTATGCAGGTCGTCGTTGGCATGGGGGTTTACGGGGCCGTTCTCTTCCTCAATGGTGCCGTAAAATATGCAGATCTCCGCAGGCTGCCATGGATTGGGAAGTATCTCTAACTGTTCGAACTGTTGGGGTGACTGTTGGGGTCGCACCCCCGCACAATACCCCCGCACAATGGGGATCAATTCTGACAATTAAGGGAATGCCGCACATCTGTATCTTTTGAAGTTCGAAGCATTTATAATGGTGAAAGAACCATCTCTGGGTCAGTATTCATAAAACAAAACTGTAGAATTGGATTGGAGGTATATACTCATGCCAAATGTTGTTGAACGTTTTCTCCAGTATGTCCGTATTGATACCCGCTCGAATGAAGACTCAACGACCGTCCCCAGCACGCTAAACCAATTGGATTTAGCCAGGATCCTTCGTGATGAGCTTAAAGCGCTTAGTTTAACCGATGTTTTACTGGATGACAAGGGTTACGTTTATGCGACCCTACCCGCTAACACCGATCAAAAGGTTCCGGCGATTGGGTTTATCGCTCATATGGATACCAGTCCGGACATGTCGGGAAGCAACGTTAAGCCGCAAATTATCGAAAACTATCCGGGTGGAGATATTGTCTTAAACTCGGAACAACATCTTAACCTCTCTGTCGAAGCCTTCCCGGAGCTGCAACAGTATATTGGTAAAACCCTGATTACCACGGATGGGACAACCCTGCTCGGTGCTGATGATAAAGCCGGCATCGCAGAAATCATGACTGCTTTGGAATATCTAGCGCAGCATCCGGAAATACCTCATGGCAAAATCAGTATTGGGTTCACACCTGATGAAGAGATTGGTCGGGGTGCTGACCATTTTGATATCGAAGGCTTCGGTGCCGATTTTGCCTACACTGTCGATGGCGGGCCGATCGGTGAGTTGGAATACGAAAATTTCAACGCAGCGAAAGCCGTGGTTACAGTGCATGGCCGCAATGTTCACCCCGGTCGATCCAAAGGCAAAATGATTAACTCTACGCTTTTGGCCAGTGAGTTCATCGCTCTCCTCCCTGCGCACGAGACCCCGACTTATACGGAAGGGTACGAAGGATTCTACCACTTAAATGGAATGCATGGCGATGTTGAAGAAACCGTCCTTCACTATATTCTTCGGGATTTTGACAGTGAGGGATTAGAAAAGCGCAAAAAGACTGTTCAAGATGCCAGCCAACAGCTGAACAAAAAGTATGGTGCAGAAATCTTCACGGTTGAGATCAAGGACCAGTACCGGAACATGCGGGAAAAGATCGAACCCGTCATGCACATCGTTGAGACTGCCAAACAGGCCATGGAGGAAGTTGGTATCCAACCTGATGTCAAACCGATTCGTGGCGGCACGGATGGAGCCCGTCTTTCCTTCATGGGCTTACCGACCCCAAACCTATTTGCCGGAGGTCATAATGCCCATGGTAAATATGAATTCATCCCGACTTTCGCTCTGGAAAAAGGGGTTGAGTTGCTTCTCAAGATCATCTCTGGGGTCGTACCCCCACACAATCCAAAAAATACGTTGCGACTTTAAACATGGCTTCATCTTGAAGCCACATCATTTCCGGATGGAACTGAATTCCCATGACGAAGGTATGCTCCGAACTTTCAAATCCTTCAATCACGCCGTTATCCGCGTGGGCTACGGCTTTAAAGCCTGGGGCTAAGTCTTTAATCGCCTGATGATGAAAGCTGTTCGTGAGAATCCTCTCACTATGGAACATTTCCGCCATGCGGCTATCCTTACCCAGATTAACATAATGGGTGGGCTCAGGCCGAGGAGCGGGTTGCATATGCAGAAAACTGTTTTCCCGTTGGGAATTAACATCTTGATAGAGCGTTCCGCCCTGGGCTACATTGAGGAGTTGGCAGCCACGACAGATCCCAAGCACTGGTTTGTTGAGCTTTAACGCATATTGAGCTGCCATGATTTCCATCCGGTCTCGCAATGTCGTGGAGTATCTCGTCAACATTTGTCCGGACCAGCCACCGGAAGAAGAAATGCTACCCGGAGAATTAAAAGAAGTGATCCCTACAACCGAACCCGTTCCCCAAAATCAACCTTCATTGCAGCTTCTTCAACTCATCGCTCAGGCGAATGCTCAAGGTCTATCGATTGGCCGTCGATCGCTGGCTCACAAGACTGGGCTAACCGAGGGGGTTGTCCGCGGCTTGGTGGAGAGCCTGGAGACAGAGGGCTATCTCATCCCGAATCGAGGACGAAGAGGGCTTATTCTGACCCACACCGGTAAAGAAATGAGTTCACTTTTTTCGTCCGCGTCCTCCCCATTCTAAATACGTGAGATAAAAAGTCACTGCTGCAAATAAAAGGACTAATAATTTATAAATAAAGTAGACTTTAAGCACTGTCAAAAATGCCATGATTAGTCCCAATATGGCAGGAACGGCAAACATTATCAGTAATCCTTTGGATTTAAATCGATTTCTGAGCTTAGGCGAGGAAAAGATAAAAACGAAGAGTATGAAATAAAACAAGAATGTCCCAATCAACATATTTACTTCCTCCATTAGATAAAAAGCCATAAGAGCACCATATTTTCAGCACCATAAAAACTTTCATTCTGTTAACACTAGAAATGTCACGATGACAGATTCGATGACAGATTGAAAGGAGATGCTTGATTATGAGTCGAAATAGCAACCGTAACGCTGGGATTCTGCCTCAATCTGTATTGGATCAATTTAAATGGGAAGTAGCAGATGAACTCGGTTTAACCGAGAAAATACAATCTCAGGGTTGGGAGAACATGACGTCGCGTGAATGTGGCCATGTCGGCGGTCGAATCGGGGGAAGCATGGTTAAAGCAATGATTCGTCGAGCGGAAGAATCATTAAAAGGCGGTTCACTCTAATTCACTTTTGTGCCAGCTTCACCTGCGGCTCCTATAAATTCTCTCTTCAATGGATTCCCCTCCAGCCGGCACTGCGGCCTCTCTAAGGGCAAAAAGAGTACAGTCCCCCCTTGGACTGTACTCTTTTTTTAGACAAGAGATTTTAAACCCCATTCTTTCAGTTTCGGATAGTCTGTCAAATCGCTGTGCATGGGTGTGATTGAAATTGACCCTTGTGCAATAGCGGCCAAATCCGTATTCGTTTTTCTTTCTACAGAAAGCGTTCCGCCTTGCCAAAAATAACGTCGACCATGGGGATCGATACGGCTTTCAAAAACATCATTATAGACTGCTGTCCCCAGCCGCACGACACGGACTCCTTGCCATGTTTCACGCGGCTGGCCCGGAAAATTAATATTCAGAAGCCCGTCTTGATGCGACCTTCCTTCTTGTTTAAGGAATTCAGCTAGCCATTTGGCGCTCGGATCAAAGTCTGTATATTCAAAACTGGCTAGAGATGCGGCAATTGCAGGAACCCCTGCCAAAACTCCTTCCATCGCTGCTGAGACCGTCCCAGAATAAAAAACATCTGTCCCTAAATTTGGACCGAGGTTGATGCCGGAAATCACCCAATCCGGTTTGGGAACAAGCTCGGCTTGAATCGCTAATTTAACACAATCAGAGGGCGTCCCGCGAACTGCAAACCCCTTCCCGTTTCCTTCCACCGGATGTTCTACGACGAAAAGGGGATCAAACAGGGTAATCGCATGCCCACAAGCTGAACGCTGGCTTTCTGGGGCAACGATAGATACAACATAGCCGGGTTCTTCTAGGAGCGCCCGGTAAAGGGCTTGCAGCCCTGGCGCAAAGAAACCATCATCATTGGTCAACAAAATATGCATAATACCCTCACTCAGAATCTTATTTCACTCTACCTCATATACCGAAATCGTCATGCTCTCCTCCTTTTTAGTAAGGCCGAACATCAAGTGATAGGTTTTCAAGTTTTTATTCAGAAAATCAATGACCTTATAGAGTTCGGGATTCGCGCTCACTTTCTTCAGAGCTATGAGTTCGAGCTTGCCGTCCCCTGACTTGTCTGAATCCATCCATCAACAAACCCTTCCTAAAAAACAATCCTGCACCATTATGCGGTTTCAAAATTGAACTTCATCTTAATAATTGTGTCCATAGATTAAGGTAAACCCTTCAGCCCGGGTCACCTCACTGTTTTTAAAGATGCCGCGAACGGCCGAAGTTAGGGTTTTCGAACCCGGTTTCTTCACACCGCGCATGGTCATGCACATGTGCTCTGCCTCAATGACCACTAAAACCCCTCGCGGATCCAGCATTTTCATCACAGAATCCGCAATCTGAGAAGTCAAACGTTCCTGAAGTTGCGGACGTTTAGCATATCCCTCCACAACCCGTGCCAGTTTGGATAGTCCTGTGATGTTCCCATTGTGCGGAATGTAGGCTACGTGCGCTTTACCATAAAAAGGCACAAGATGATGTTCACACATTGAATAAACCGGAATGTCTTTTACGATAATCATCTCTTCGTGATCCTCAGAAAACTGAACCTTTAAATGTTCACTAGGATCTTCATGCAACCCAGAAAAGACCTCGGCATACATCCTCGCTACCCGTTTTGGGGTATCCATAAGTCCTTCCCGTTCTGGATCTTCCCCGATTGCTTCTAACATCATACGCACAGCTTCTTCGATCTTGGCCATGTCCATTGCCACTATGTACTCCTCCTTCGTCCATCATCTATCTATATATTCTGCTGAAATTTATGACATTTTCCTTCGTATTTTATCATTTTTGATCACAAAAGCAAACGCTGATATTCATTTAGTTTTGCCATCACAAAGATATACTTTCTGACCGGTACCAAAAAGCCTCCCGATATCGGGAGGCTTTTCTTCGAAGAGGAAGTTTTTCTCAGCAGGAAATGGCTTCCTCCGCTATGCCAGCTTTAAGGCTCGGTTGAAACAATCAATAGCCAATTCCGGCTCATTCAGTTCATCATAAACGTTTCCGAGTAAAGCCCAAGCATCGGAGTGCTCCGGATTTACCTCCAAAAGGTTTTGGATGGCCCCGATAGCATGATCCCATTCTCCTTTTCCAGCCAAACAGACGCTCATATTATACAGGATGAGGGGGTGACTCGGAGCTAGGTTGAGCGCAGCCTGATAGTATTCCAACGCCCTGCGGGTTCTGCCCAAGTGCACCAAAGTATAAGCCAAATTGTTGAGGAGGATCGGATCATGAGGATGGATGGCCTGCGCGCGTTCGAGCAAATGTAAGGCCTCATTGGAGCGGTTTTTGTTTTGATAGATAGCCGCTAGATTTGAGAGGGAATCATAATGATCAGGTTCATGCTTTAATACCCGTTCATAATAACGAATCCCTTTCTCAATATGATTTAGTTGGACCTGGCAATAGGCTGCCCGAGCCATCGTTTCCGGGTCAGCACTATACCAGAGCGCCCGTGAAAATGCCCGGCTTGCCTCTTCAATTTGTTCCAACCATAAATGCATCTCAGCTTTCATTTCCCAGTACTGAGGATTCCGGGGTCGGAGCTGACAAGCACCTGAAAAGCAACGCAGGGCTTCCGCATATTCATCATGGTATGCATAAATTATTCCAAGTCTAAAAACGGTGTCACCCCGTTTCGGATTGACTTTAAGAGACTTGTCCAGGGCCTCGACAGCAAGCTGCCACTCTCCTTGTTCGAGTAGGCAATCAGTCAGACGATCCCAATACTCAGCTTTCTCTGGCCCGAACGCGATCGCTTGTTCAATTAGCTCTTTTGCTTCCTGGATTAATCCTAAACCAAGATAAGTCTGCGCGAGCCAATACTTGATTTCAGCTCTGTCCTCAACATTTTTCTGATCACAGATTTCAAGGTACTCTTTAACTTCTGCGAATACCTGGGCCTTAATCAGCCTCCGTACAATATCTAGCCGGGGCTTAGGCGAATCCAGCTTTAACAATTCGACCCAAATCCCAATGGCTTCATCGTTCTGACCTATCAGCAGGTGTCCCAAGGCTAGTAGCTGCCGCCAAAAAATCGGTGGTTTGGAAAGTCTGTTACGAGTATTTGAGGCCAAAGGATGAGACATGGCTTTCTCCCCCCATATTCCATTTTATTCCATGTCCCTTTCTTCTCTCTTCCTGTCTTATTCTCCTTCCCCGTTGTGCCGAGAATCGCTCGTCAAATCACACACGGAAAACACACAAATCAACTTCAAGAGGATAAATCTTCCTCAAAAATATCTTCTTCAGTACAATGCTACAAATTCACTCAAAAAACAAAGATATGCAAACTTTTTGCATATCTTTGTCTAGCGTTCATATCATCTCTGCTTGGCATTTCTCACAATACCCATAAAACTTCAAGACATGATCGACCACTTTGAATTTATTGCGCTTTCCGATCATCGTCTCAAGGGATTCCAATAAATCATCATCAAATTCCGAAACACTCCCGCAACGTAAACAGATTAAATGGTGGTGATGGTGGTGTTCATCCTGACGGCTAAATTCATAGCGGCTCCGTCCATCGCCAAAATCATTCTTCTGCAGCACCCCAAGGTCAGCGAAAATGTCGAGGGTGCGGTAAACAGTCGCCATACCAATATCCGGGTACAGCGGTTTCACGAGTTGATAAACATCTTCCGCACTTAAGTGCTGATCCGCATGTTTCAGGAATATTTTCAAAACCGTTTGCCTCTGGGGGGTCAGTTTATAGGCGCGGTTGCGCATAATGTTGCAAATATCACTATACGCATCCATTTGTTCGAACCTTTCAGCCATCTGATAATACCCCCTTCAGCCCCATTATATGCCATCTGAATCGCTTTGGCAAAGCTTTGTAGCGAGCTTCTGCTTAAACTCGATCAAATACTTCAAAAATGGCAAACTTTAGATAGTCCGTTTCACGGCTTCCCAGTAGCACCGGGTGATCCAAACCCGCTCGACGCAACTCAAGTAAACGCAGCACTTTGCGGGCATCCCTAGCCGCTTCTGCCAACATTTCAAAGAATTGTTCTACCGTCAAATGATAGGAACAGGATGCACTCACTAAAATTCCTCCGGGCCCTACCAACTTCATCCCTTGAAGATTAATTTCCTTGTACCCCCTCATGGCAGCGGACAAGGCCTGATGGCTCTTGGCAAAGGCAGGTGGATCCAAGATCACAACATCCCAATGTTTTCCTTCTTTCACTTTCTCCCGCAAGTAGTCGAAGGCATTTCCCTCAACGAATTCCGCCCGGTGCAGAAAACCGTTGGTCAGGGCATTTTCCCGCGCCGTTTTCAAAGCGGTTTCCGACACATCCACACACGTTACCTTTTTCGCACCATAGGCACAGGCATGCAGCATGAAACCGCCCGTATGCGAAAAACAATCTAAGACTTCAGCTCCATCCCAAAATGGATTCTTTATGGCCTTACCGTTAACATCCAGAGGCTGGCCATCTGTCCCTAACCTGATCCCCCGTCGTTTCCCCCAACCCGTCATAAATGGTTTCAAGGCGGCGCGATTCTGGCGTTGATCAAAGAAGTATCCGGTCTTCTGCCCTTCAGCGACGTCTACTAGGATCTTCAAGCCGTTTTCCTGAATCTCAACCAAGGTGTCAAACTCGGGACCGACAAAACCCGAGCGTTCATCCAGCCCTTCCAGACGTCGAACCGGAACATCATTGCGCTCATATATCCCACGAGGCTGAAACACTGCGCGCAGAGCCTGGAAAATCCACTCTCGGCGTTTTTCCATACCAGCCGCGAGCATCTGAATGACGAGCACATCCTCGTATTTATCCACAATGAGCCCTGGCAGAAAATCCGCTTCCCCATAAACGGCCCGGCAGGAAGTCACCCCAGGAATCAGCCAAAGCCGTCTGTCCCAGGCC
>JAJZPA010000073.1 GCA_021811425.1 Bacillota bacterium
ACCGGGAACTATTCCACTGCTCTTCCGCAGACTTCGAGTGAGGAACTGGTTTCATTGGGGCAATCGGTCAACGCACTCTCAGAAGAAATCCAACAGCAACTGCAAGAAAGCACGCGGGAAAAACAGCAATTAGTCAACATCTTAACCAGTATCGAGGATGGAGTGCTTACGATCTCCGCGGAGCAGAAGATTCTGATCGCCAATCGTGTGGCACTTGTGCAGTTTGCTTCGAAAACCCATGAGAATCTAAAGCTCGGAGACTTAGCGCCGGACTTACAAACCTTTTTGCTTCGGGCAACTGGCTGAGATGTCTCCCCAAGAAGGGGAATTCTCCTGGCAAGGACAGATATTTCGCGTCGAGTCTTCTGTACTTCTTACTTCTCAAGAGTGCGGAGGAGTGGTGGCTGTTTGGCATAATATTACCAAAGAAAAACAATTGGAATCATTGCGCCGTGAATTTGTTGCCAACGTCTCTCATGAATTGCGCACCCCGCTTTCTTATCTCCAAGGATATTCGGAAGCTCTTCTGGACGGAGTCTTGACGGATGAATCTCAGCACCGACGCTATCTAGAGACGATTCACAGTGAAACGTTGCGTCTGCGCAGACTGGTCAATGATCTGTTGGATCTCAATCGTCTGGAATATGGTGGAGCGATGGAGGTTCCCCATGATCAGGTCAACGTGGCCGACAGCATGGAAACTATTTGCCGGCAGCTTGCTCCGGCAGCCTTGGCAAAAGAGGTAAGAATTATTGCCAGCATCTCTCCCGACTTACCCGATGTCGATTGCGGCCAGGATCGGTTTAAACAGATACTATTGAACTTAGTCGATAATGCGCTGCATTTTTCGCCAACTCGAAAGGAAATTATTCTTTCGGCTCGTTCTCTGGACAAATGGGTTGAAATATCCGTCACAGATCAAGGGCCGGGAATACCACTCGAAGAGCAGGGACGAATCTGGGATCGGTTTGAACGAGGGCACCATCGGCAGGAAATGAATTCCGGGATGGGCTTGGGACTTGCCATCGTTCGCAGTTTAGTGCTGGCGTATGGTGGAGAGGTGTATCTCTCTAGTCAATTGGGGCAAGGAGCGACCTTTTCTTTCCGACTTCCTAGTTGGGTATAAACAAAGTATTCCTAAAACCAACGTGAGGTACAATCCAATGGCTAACACGACGGCGCTGTACTCCTGGTTCTCCTCCGAAAACCAAATCATGCCGTTTTACGATCGTAAGTTGCGCTGTCCCAAGCGACAATGGTAAAATACAGAAGAATACGATCCATGAGGAGTGCGTTATGTTTCAGGTTTGTGTGGAGGCCCATTTCGATGCGGCACACTTTTTGCGAGATTACCAAGGAAAATGTGCGAACTTGCATGGCCATCGCTGGAATGTGGAGGTTGTTGTAGAGGGGCCGGAATTGGATGAGTTAGGCATGTTGGTTGACTTTGGGGAGATCAAACCGGTCTTGGCAAGGAGCCTTAAGGAATTAGACCATAGTCTGCTTAATGATTTTCCTTTTTTCGGTCCGGAAGGAGTCAACCCGACGGCGGAAAATCTGGCACTGTTCTTGTTCCAGGAAATAAAGAGGGACTTGCCCCTTGCGCAAAAGAGTATCGCCTGGGTCAAAGTGTATGAATCTCCAGAGACTTGGGCCATATACAAGGAGGATTGAGCGGATGGCCGGAATCGTTTTGCTTTCGGGTGGATTGGACTCAACGGTGGCGCTCGCCTTGTTTCTGGAGCGGGAAGGGTCTGTTCAGATGGCGCTCACCTTCGCTTACGGACAAAGGGCTGCGCAGAAGGAGATTGCGGCAGCCCGCCGCATTGCTGCGCATTATGGCCTGGCGCACCGGGTGATTGACTTGCCCTTCTTGCAGGAGCAAACACGGACAGCCCTTGTTAACCGTGAGGCGGATTTGCCGCGTCTGGACTTTGCTGAATTGGATGATTTGGGTCATGCTCAACAGAGTGCCCACAGCGTTTGGGTTCCGAACCGGAACGGGCTGTTTCTCAATGTAGCTGCTGTGTTTGCCGAGAACCTCGGTGAACCGTGTTCCCTGATTACGGGATTTAACCGGGAGGAAGCGGCCACCTTTGCCGACAATTCGGAGGAGTTTATGGAGGCGATCAACCGGTCCCTGGCTTATTCTACGCTCGAAAAAGTGACCGTGGTCAGTCCCACCTCGCATTTGACGAAGGCGGAGATCGTTCGGGAAGGGCTGCGCCTGGGAGTACCGTTGAGGTACGTGTGGAGTTGTTACGAGGACGGGGAGCGGCTCTGTGGGGTTTGTGAAAGCTGTCGGCGTTTAAAACGGGCCTTGCTCGTCCACGATGTCCGCGCAGTGGTTGAGGAAATATTTGAGAGATAAGAAAGGGATAACGATGGACTACTTTGTGCAGCAAGAGACGTTGGGATATGATGGGAGTCAGTTGCGCTCGTTGTTCGCCTATAGGAGCTTCGGCCTGCAGGGAGACAGTCTGGTGGTTTTTCGGGGGCCCTGCCGGGTGGAACAGGATGAGATGGTGGATATGGAAGATGTCCGGGCTGAGGACTGGATCTACAGTGAGGACATGCTGCACTTTATCGTGGAGCATTTTGAACTGGATTTGGAAAAGACGATCATCCGGCAGCGTTTGCTTATAGCCACGATCAAAGAGGAACTGGAGAAACGTGGCATTACTGCCCTGCGCCGGGACGGCGATGATCTGTTTGAAGAAGAGCGCAAGCTTTCCGTGAGCATAAGTACGCTTTCTCCCGTTTCTACCCTTATCCACTGCGGACTCAATGTTTCCGATCAGAATACGCCGGTGCCGACTGTTGGCTTGGCAAATTTTCACGTGGAGGATGTCTTGAGTTTCGGAAAAGCGGTGGCGATACGTTACTGTGAGGAAGTACGGTCCATGCGCGCGGCACGTTGCAAAGTCCGGGGGGTTCGGTAATGGCACTGTTGCCGGTGACGGAGATTTTTTCTTCGATTCAAGGAGAAGGGCCCTATGTCGGGGTGCGGCAGATTTTTCTCCGCCTGCCCCAGTGCAATTTGACCTGCCCTTACTGTGACACACCAACAGAAAGCCTTCCCAGCCTGCGGTTGGAGCGGATGCCCGGTTCGCAGGTGTTTGACTTTGTGGACAACCCGATTTCTGTGGAAGCGCTTTTCGCCCTGTTGCAAGCCTATGATTTTAGCGGTTATCATTCTTTAAGCGTGACCGGAGGCGAACCGCTGCTCTGGGCGGCGCAACTGGCGGATTTGTTACCCAGGGTTAAGGGTGAGGGCTTGCGTGTTTACTTGGAAACAAACGGCACCCTGCCGGAGCCATTGAGCCGGGTATTGCCTTGGGTGGATCTCATCAGCATGGACATCAAGCTGCCTTTTGGGGGGCAGACCTTTTGGGCCAAACACGAAGAGTTTCTCCGGCGCAGCCTGGACAAGGAAGTCTTTGTCAAAATTGTGGTGCACAAAGAGAACACCTTTGGGGATTTGGAGAAGGCGCGGGACTTGATTGCCCGTGTCGATCCGACGATAACGACCGTTCTGCAGCCCTTGACGGAAAAGAACGGCCTCATAGCCCCGGAACCAAGTCAGGTGCTGATGTGGCAAGCGTATTTTCTGGATAAGCTCAAGAATGTACGGGTCATTCCACAAACTCACGTTTTCCTGGGAGTGTGTTGAGTGTCGCTGAGCTGTCTTTTGTAAGTTGCGTTGATCTTGTTTGGGTATCCCGGCTCACGCCGGGGTTTGCCCTGGAATGGCTGCCGGAACATAAACGCGTTGAGCCAGCTCGTTGTCAATCATGAAGAGCCCGGCTCCATCGGCCTTGATGAGTTTCAGCTTATTCAAGATCCGGCTCATGTTTTCTTCTTCCTCGGCTTGCTCCGTGATAAACCACTGCAAGAAGATTTCCGTCGTGTGATCCCTGACTTCCTGAGCTGTGTCCATGAGGCTATAAATGGATTGGGTTACGAACTGTTCGTGTTTCAGGGCGAGGTCAAAGACTTCCAAGGGGCTGGTGAAATCATTTTGAGGTTGGTTGATGGAGGACAACTGCACCTTGCCGCCAATCTTATGGATGTAATTGAAGAAAGCCAGGGCGTGGTCGCGCTCTTCCTGAACTTGAACCCGAAAGTAGTTGGCGAATCCATCGAGGTTCAGAGTGGAAAGATAGGCTTGCATGCTTAAATAAAAATAAGCAGAGAAAAATTCACGGTTTAGCTGTTCATTGAGCTGTTGAACCATTTTTTCGTTAATCATTGAAAAAGGCCTCCTAACTGTAATCGGATTCTTAGAGGCTCACCAGCAGAGGATTAAACGGGGCATCTGACCTCTGTATTGGGGTAAGCTTCCATATTTAATCCATATTTAATATGTTCTCCATTCATGAATTAAATCCTTCACTTAAGGTTGGTTTCCAGGTTTGAGTTCTAAAATTTCTTTAAGGTGACATGTTCTTCCTGTTTCCTGTGGTTCTGTTGTAACGATTTTTTGAGCAATATTCTGGAAACAGGCAGGAAAAAATGCACAACTTCGAGAATATGATCATAAATAGATTTTTGGTTCTTCTGGGTTTCAGTAAGATCAAAACTGGGTATGCTGAAGATGGTGAAGGGGGTTGCGTTCATGGAAACCGATGAGAGCGTCTTGTGTGGCAGGTGTATCTATTGTGGTACAACCGAAAATGTGCATGCGTTCTGTAAGATTCAACAGAGTGAAACTGAGGAAAAGAAAGTCTGCTATTGTGTCTGCCCCGATTGTGTTGAACATATTGAGAAAAATCTGGAACCAAATGTCCCTTGTGAAACCTGTGAAATCTGTGGCAAAGAAACAGAAGTATTCGCGTTCTGTTCTTATGCCCCTACCGATGAGGGAACTCCGGAAAAAGTTTGCTACTGTGTCTGTCCGGACTGTGTGGAAAAGCTCCAGGACAAGGTCTTCGATTATTATGAGGAGGTCTTAAACCAAGGGTATACCCCGGTTAAGTCCGAGAAAAAGTAAGGATCCGTTTAGGTAACACTTGGAGGGATAGCAATTTCAGGGCCTTGTAAGGGAGGTGATATTATGCCACTACCTGAAGAGGGGTCTAACTTTTCGTTTGCTGATTATCTGACTTGGCCTGAAGATGAACGATGGGAGATTTTTGATGGAGTTCCCTATATGCAATCAGCGCCTACTTCAGACCACCAAGCCATTATCTCAAATCTAAACACCGCGTTTGGAACGTATTTAAAGGGAACCATCTGTAAATTATATCCAGGTCCATTTTGTGTTAGATTTGCAGAAGGGATAAATACCAAAAATGACGAAATAAGAAATGTAGCGGAACCTGACATTTCAGTGGTCTGTGATAAAGCAAAAATTGACAAGCAAGGATGCAACGGGTCTCCAGATCTCATAGTGGAGGTACTGTCTCCATCGACATCAAAGTTGGACAGATTCATAAAATTAAACCTATACGAGAAGAATGGTGTAAGAGAATACTGGATAGTTGAACCTAAGGATAGGATCATCACAGTGTACATCTTAGAATCCACACACAAGTATGGATTCCGAGTGTATGATGACGAATCGGGTATACCCGTTTCTATATTTGACAAGTTAACGATATCGGCTAAAGAAGTCTTTGACTATTAGTTACCGTCTAGCGGAAACTCCGGTCATTCTGAACGAAGTGAAGAATCTTGGTCTTAGTAGACCGGACCGAGGCGCTAGCCTCGGTTTTTTTTTAACCCGAGCCGGAGCCGCTTTCGCGCGAACCTGCCTATAGCTTAGCAAACGAACAGGAAATAGTGTTTGAAAGAACATGGTGTGAGTGGTATAATGTTCACAGGAACAGGTTCTGGGGAGGGGGGAGCCACATGCCAGATGAGGTTTTTGAACGCGCTGAAGCCAGTTCGCCCGATTATGTGCCCAAGCCGGAGGAGCCGGATGAAATCGAATGTGAAGATGATGAGGTGTTTTGAGGATTGAATATCTTATTGGGTTGTGCTTAAAAACCTCTGCGGTCTGACGATGCGCAGGGGTTTTTCTCGGCTAATCAGAAAGTACAACTTTGTGGTGGCATAAGTGCAACCTCGGAACTTCCGATCTCTATTTCTAGCTACAAAGGCTACTTTACGCTTGTAAGAAAACGTTTAAGATTGTAAAATACATATATTGTGAATATCTTGAAAATTTCAATAAGTACAAAAATAAAGAAATCGGAGGTAGCCTTCAATGAAACTTGAAAGCGTACTTGATGTGGCTCCAAGCATACAGAATTGGTATGAACAAGATATTTCTGTTCTTGTTACTGATCTGGAAAGAGTGATCAAAACCTGCATTAATCCCAAATTGGATATAGGGTTTCGAGAAGGAGATGTCGTCCCGGAACAATCAGCGGCGTATAAAGCTCTTCGAACCAAGCAGCGAATAATTGCAAGGGTCAATGATAAAATAAAATTTAAGATTCCTTATGTTGCCATATCCAATCCCATCATTGACGGGGGAGCGGTTGTTGGGGCAATTTCGTTAGTCATATCCATTGAGCAATATGACAAACTAGTTAATATAGGGGAGGCGTTGCTTACAGCTGTGGAAGAATTTGCTGCTTCGGCACAGAACCTTTCAGTACAGAGTGAGAAATTTTCAGCTGCGGCTAAAACCATGGATCTCGAGACTCAAACAGTTAAAAAGGATATTTTACATGTAACCCATATTACCGATGAAATTAAGAAACTATCTACCCAAAGCAATATCTTAGGAATCAACGCATCCATTGAATCCGCACGGGCAGGTGAGCATGGGCGAGGTTTTGCCGTAGTAGCCGATGAGGTGAGGAAACTGGCCGACAGTACTAAACTATCGGCGGGAAGTATTGAAACTGATGTCCGCCAGGTCCAAGAGTCTGTGCGGCGGCTGGCTGACTCAGTGAGTGAGTTGGCAATAATAAGTGAAGCTCAGGCGATTGGCATAGTCGAATTGACCACGGCCATAGCCAATGTTTCAGAGGTGGCTCAAGGGTTAGTTGCTATGGGAAAGAAGACGTGATGCTACAATCATCTGAGAAAATCCGAGCCCAAGGAGGATTTATGTCCTTGTGAGTCGAATTCCCGGATTGAGGTGAGAACGGTGGAATCAATTTTTGCCTTGGATATTGGAACTCGGGTTGTGATGGGTCTCATCATGACCAAAACGGAACAAGGATACGAAATCCTGGCCAGTTCCCAGACGGAACACCAGCAGCGAGCGATGTATGACGGGCAGGTTCATGATGTGGATGAAGTGGCCCGGGCGGTGCTGCGGGTGAAGGAAGAACTGGAGGAGAAGACCGGAAAACGCCTGCCGCATGTGGCTGTCGCGGCAGCGGGGCGGGCGCTCCGGACAGAGATTGCCTCGGCAGAACGTCGGGAGATGCTGCCGATTCGTTGGGAAAAGGAAGATGTGCTTGCTTTGGAGATGGAGGCGGTGCAACAGGCTCTGCGCCAGATGGGATCGATCGATGGGGAGAGTTGGGTGATGTATCATTGTGTCGGTTATGACACGATCACCCAGTGGTTGGAAGGGGAAGAGATTGGCAGCCTCATCGGGCAACGCGGGCGCTCGACCAAGGTTACGATCATCGCTACCTTTTTGCCGCGTACGGTTGTAGATGGCTTGCTCGCAGTGTTGGGGAGAGTTGGGCTGGAAATGCAGAGCTTGACACTCGAACCGATTGCGGCAGGTCAAGCGGCTATCCCAGCGAACATGAGGCGTATGAACCTGGCACTGGTGGATATCGGGGCCGGGACGGCTGATATTGCCATGACTCGCGAGGGCTCCTTTTTTGCCTATGACATGGTGCCAATGGCTGGGGATGAAGTAACAGAAGCGATTTGCGCTCAGTATTTACTCGATTTTCAGGTTGGAGAAAAAATAAAGAAAGATTTAAATACGAAAAAGACGATCTCGTTTTTGGATTTCTTCGGCAAAAAAATAAAACTTCCAAAAGAGGAAGTTCTAACGATCATTGAACCCGTTGTCGGGCGTCTGGCGGAAGCCATTGCCTCCCATGTGCTTCAATTAAACCAGGGCCAGCCACAGGCGGTAATTCTTATCGGCGGAGGTAGCCTGACACCGCTTTTACCGAAAAAGTTGTCCCAGGTCATGGGGCTTCCTGAGGCCAGGGTAGGCATTCAGGTGAGGGAACGCTTAACTCAGGTCATGGGTGAGAAAAGCCTGAAAGGCCCAGATAGCATTACTCCGATAGGGATTGGAATTGCGGCCTTAGAAGAAAAAGGTCTTCATTATTATTCTGTTTTGGTCAACGATCACGTTGTGCCCATCTTTGAACTCCAGCTAGCTACTGCAGCAGAAGCGTTACTCGCTGCAGGCATCCAGCCGAGGGCGTTTTTGGGTCGACCGGGTGCGGCCCTTACCTACGAGTTAAACGGTGAAATGCAGGTGGTTAAAGGAGAACTTGGACAACCGGCGCAACTGCTGATTAATGGGCTGCCAGGGCGGTTAGAACAGACATTGCAAGCCGGGGATTCGGTGCACTTTACGCCAGGGATTTCAGGCAAGGATGCCGAAGCTAAGCTTGCCGACGTGATCAATTGGCCCTCTGCTAAAACAATATACTGGAATGGTACATTGGAACGGTTTTCCCCGAAGGCATTCTTTGACGGGCAAGAAGCTGGGCCTGAAGCGAGGATCTTTGATGGGGCCAAAGTCACTTACCGGGTTAATTCGGACTTGGAAGATCTACTCGAACAAAAGGGGTATGGCCTGGGAAAGAAACGGCATATATCAGTTCGAGTGAACGGGAAGGCCCAATCGATTGAGTGCAGTATTCAAGTCAAAGTAGATGGGAACTTAGTGGCGGACAATTGTCAGATTAAAGAGGGGCAACGAATCGATGTGAGCGCAGAAAACATTCACCTAAAGGCCTTGGCCCTTCAGGCAGAACCGTCAAGCTTTTATGTGAACGGCCAGGAAATCCGTCACACTCCGGAGAACATTGCGGTGTTTTACCGCAGTGAACGGCTCAGGCCTAATAGCATCATTGAAGAGGGGATGGATCTAAGGCTGGAGGTCAAGATGCCTATACTTTCCGAATTGCTGCCCTATGTTGTTTTGCCTGAAGAGGTTCCTTCCGGCTCCAAATTATCCCTTAGCGTGAATGGCCAGGAGGCGGAGTTTACCACCGTGCTCCATCCGGGCGACCGCCTGGAAATCGGTTGGATGTAATCCACGTGAACTAAAGCGCTTTGCCGAAAATGAGGCTAAAGAGCAAAATCCCGAAGACCAGTAAAGTGATCACGGTATAGAGGTGATCACGCTCGATAATAAAGATAATGACAGAAGCGCCGACACGGAAAACTGGGGTAGCGATCAGGAGGAAGAGCCCAAGACTGATCAGGGCAGCCGGTTTGAGTTGCAGGAGGCCGCTGAAAACACCGGCGACTGAGGTGGGGAACTCTCCTGCGGGATAGCCCGTTGTGCCGCTGAAGAAATAGGCGATAAGTCCTATCGCGACCACTATGGCGGATAAAAATACGCCGATGCGCAGGCTGGCAGAGATAAATACTTCGGCATCAAACATCTTGTCATCGTTCATTTACATCCACCACGCTTTCCAGAGCATTTGGATAGCAATTAAGAGAAGAATGGGTATGAATAAAAGGCGCAGCGTCTTGCTGTTCAAGCGCACCATAATTCGGGTACCTGCCAGCGCTCCAATTAAAACCCCGATGGCTACGGGTCCGGCCACGACAGGGTCGATATCACCCCGAGTAAAGTACACGCCTGCACTGGCAGCCGCTGTGACCCCGATCATGAAGTTGCTGGTTGCAGTAGAAACTTTCATAGGGAGGCGCATGAAGACGTCCATGCCGAGGACTTTAAAGGCACCTCCGCCAATTCCTAAGAGCCCTGAGAGAATTCCAGCGGTATAATTGACAAGCCAACCGGGAATAACGTGCGCCACTTGGTAGTGGATTTCCGTATGTAGGGCTTTGTCAAAATACTGGCCGCTCATGCTTAAGCGTTTGGCTATAGGATCTTCTTGAACTTGCCCCTCGATATATCTGGCATTTCTTTTTCGTGTCATCGTAGCTGCGGAGTAAAACATGAGCAGGGCAAAGGTGATGTATAATGCCTTGACACTAATATGGCTGGCAATGAAGGCCCCCGTGATCGCCCCGACCGTTGTTGCGGTTTCCAGGAACATCCCAATGCGGATGTTTGTTATTTTGTCACGGACATAGGCAATGGCGGAGCCGCTGGACGTGGCGATGACGGAAACAATGCTGGCGCCGATCGCCTCATGAATAGGAATCCCGAGCATAAGGGTCAGCACCGGAATGATGATAATTCCACCGCCAAGGCCGAGTAGTGCTCCAATGAGGCCAGCGACAAGGGAAGACAAAAAGATGAAAATACTTGTACTTAAGAGCAAAACAATCCCTCCTCTATTGGCATTGTAGCACTTTCATTTTGGTGATTCAAATGCTTTGTGAAATAACTATAAGTAATTTGTTTATCTAAAGTTATTGCGAAGTGCAAGAAAAGGATCGTAAAACGAAATCAACTAGCAGGGACGTTGGTGAAGCTTGTTGCAAAAACAATTCTACAGTATTGTGAAAATACCCCCTAGTACAAAACCATGCAATCTATAATATTATGAATATGTCTATAGGAATTGCTAATTGCTGACATTGCCTCCGGGGAAATAGCGCTGCAGGCGATGGTAAAGCGTAGCCCGGGTCACCCCTAAGATTTTGGCAGCCTTGGATTTGTTACCGTTGGCGGCGCTTAAGGCTTTCAGCAGAGATTCCCGTTGCGAATCACTGGGGACAGCAGGTTTTGCGAGAGAAGTCAAGTGCTGAAATGCTTGCTGGTTGGCCCCGACGAAGGGAGGGAGGGGAATCGCCAGGCGGAGATCTTGAGGCATGATTGTGTCGCCTTCCGTCAAAATGACCGCTCGTTCCATGACGTTGCGCAGCTCTCTTAAATTTCCGGGCCAGTCGTAGTCCATGAGGGCGCTCAGTGCTCCTGGTGAAAGCCTAGGTGCCAGTTTACCGTACTGTAAGGCGAATTGCTGTACCAAGTACTCTGTGAGGTCGGGAATGTCTTCAATCCGCTGGCGCAAGGGTGGGATGTCCAGACTAATGACATTGAGGCGGAAATATAGATCCCGACGAAAAGCTCCTTCTTTGATCATGTTTTCAAGGGAACGGTTTGTTGCTGCAAGGATGCGCGCTTCCAGACGCAAAGGCGCGGACCCTCCCAGCCGATAATAGGACTGTTCCTGGAGGACTCGCAGGAGTTTAACTTGTAGATCCAAGGGGAGATCGCCGATCTCATCTAAAAACAGGGTTCCTCCTCTGGCTAAAGTCATCTTACCGGGACTGCCTTTGGGTTCAGCTCCGGTGAAAGCCCCGCGTTCGTAGCCAAAGAGTTCGCTCTCAAAGAGTGCGGCTGGAATAGCTCCACAGTTGATGGCGACAAACGGGCCTTGGTTGCGGGGGGAGGCGTTATGGATAGCACGGGCAAAGAGTTCTTTGCCGACCCCGCTCTCACCGGTGATGAGGATGGTAGCGTCTGTTAGGGCAACCTTTTGCGCCATACGGATGGCGGTTTGAATGGCAGTACTTTTCCCGTGAATCCGATCAAAGGCTCCATTGGAGGTGCTGTTAACGACTTTTTTCAAGCGTTCGAGGTTGAAGTTGGCTGTGGCCAAGTCATTGTAAAGATTGACCAATTGGGTGATATCTTGTTCGCTGGCGAGTGCGCCGATGAGCTGACCGTTTTGGTAAACGGGTTGGGAATTGATCAGGACATGGCGATCCCCACGTGGGCGATGATAGGCGCGGTAAACAGGCTGTTTGCTTTCCAAGACATTGAGTACAATGAGGTCTTGCCGTTGAAAAAAGTCTCGCAGAGGATGCCCGATGATCTCGAGTTCGGGAATCCCGTAAAGTTCTGTGGCTGCTGAATTCCAATAGGTGACAATGCCGTTGATATCGACCCCTGTAATGGCTACCGGGACAATGTCGAGCAGGGCCTTGAAAATCGAGGTGAGGTCAGCCATGTTTATGCCTCCTTGTTTAGTCAGCCATGTCTAGAGTAGCATGAAGGGCCTGAACTGTCTAGACGCTTTTATACATATGTCTAGACAGTGAACACAAAGAAACACGCGATTTGCCTAGAGAGCATTCAAGAAGGAAGATTAAAGTTACGCTTACCACTCTAAAAATGACTGTGGTCAGCAGGGTTAAGTTCATGATAATTACATTAGTTGGTAATTAAAAAATTTAAAGGTTATGCCCGAGGTTGGCATGGCGTTTGCTTAGATTAATTAGGGTAAGCACTTATAGAAGTGGGAGTCTCACGATTGGATGAAGCAAAGAGACAGAGGAGGGGACTAGACGTGGAAGCAACAAGAACTTTCTTCTTAGCGATGGCCAAAAATCAAGCGGCAAGAAGTTTAGCAACCAAATATGGACTCCGTTTTGGGGCTAAACGCTTTGTGGCCGGAGAAACTCTTACGGAGGCGCTTGAACAGATTAAACGTTTGAACCGGGACGGGATCGTGGCGACATTGGATCGCTTGGGCGAATTTGTCAGCACGAAAGAGGAAGCAGAGCGGGCTGCGGGCTGGGCATTGGAAACCGTAGAGGGGATAGCCCACAGCGGAGTGCAGTCCCACCTGTCCATCAAATTAACCCAGCTGGGGCTTGATCTGGGCGAGGATGTCTGTGAAGCAAATGTGCGTCGGATTTTGCATAAGGCGAAGCTGCATGGAATTTTTGTGCGCATGGATATGGAGGATTTTCCGCGCTGCCAGACGACGGTGGACTTGTTCGAGAAAATGCATGCAGAATTTCCTTTAACCGGCTTGGTGATCCAATCCTACCTATTTCGCTCAGAAACCGATGTCCTTAATCTAAAAACAAACCTTCGTCTGGTGAAAGGAGCGTATAAAGAACCCTCAACCGTTGCTTTTCCTGAGAAGGCGAAAGTGGATGAAAACTTGATCACCTTAATCAAGCATCAACTGGACAATGGCTGGTATGTGGCGGTGGCTTCCCATGATGACAAGATCATTGCCTGGACGAAGGAGTATGTTAAGAAAAATAACGTCTCCAAAGATAAGTTCGAGTTTCAGATGCTTTATGGCATTAAAACAGAAATGCAAAAAAAACTAGCCCAGGAAGGGTATCGGGTTCGAATTTATGTTCCTTATGGAACGGATTGGTATGGCTATTTCATGCGCCGTTTAGCGGAACGGCCGGCGAATATCTGGTTTATCATGAAGAACTTCTTCAAGAAGTGAGTGAACGCCCACTGATAGAAGTGGGCGTCTTGACCGTGGATAAAGGAAATCTTTTCTAGTCTAGTTGGACAATTTCGATGATTGTATTTATGAGGAATAGCCTGGAGGAGGGGCAAGTGTTATGCTGGGCAAATTTGAAAATGAGGCATTGGTCGATTTTAAGCAGGAAGACAACCAAGTGAAGCTGAAGGCGGCTCTGAACGCGGTGAAGGCGGAGTTTGGAAAGGATTATCCGCTCATTATCGGCGGGGAGCGGGTATGGAGCGAGAATAAGATTCTTTCCAACAACCCCAGTCGCAAAGCTGAGATCGTCGGTCGGGTGTCCAAGGCCTCGCAAGCGGATGTTGAATGCGCGCTGGCTAAAGCGGTTGAAACTTTTGCAACCTGGAAAAATGTTGCGCCTGAGGCTCGGGCAGCGGTTCTCTTCAAAGCTGCAGCCATACTCAGGCGGCGCAAGGCCGAGTTTAGTGCCTGGATGATCTTGGAACAGGGCAAGAACTGGGTGGAAGCAGATGCCGATGTGGCCGAAGCCATTGACTTTATGGAATACTATGGGCGTGAAATGCTCCGTCTGGGCGCTCAACAGCCGTTGATTCCGCTACCGGGTGAAGATAACCGCCTCACCTATATTCCCTTGGGTGTGGGCGTGATCATTGCGCCCTGGAATTTCCCCCTGGCGATTCTCATGGGGATGACGACGGCGGCGATTGTTTCGGGTAATACGGTACTTATTAAGCCCGCGAGTGCATCACCGGTTATCGCGTATAAGGCAGTGGAACTTCTGGAGGAGGCAGGGCTTCCGGCAGGGGTCTGCAACTATGTGCCAGGTGATGGGAGTGAAATCGGAGACTTTCTGGTTACGCATCCAAAAACCAGATTCATCTCCTTTACGGGATCCCGGGATGTCGGTCAGCGCATTTATGAACTGGCCTCCAAGGTGGTTCCGGGCCAAATTTGGCTGAAGCGTGTGGTGGCGGAGATGGGTGGCAAGGATGCTATCCTCGTAGATGAGGATGCCGATTTGGATGCAGCGGCTGAGGGGATTGTTTCATCCGCCTTTGGCTTCCAAGGACAAAAATGTTCTGCAGGTTCACGCGCTATCATTCATGAGAAAGTGTACGATGCCCTGGTTGAGAAAATCCTGAAGCGTGCCAAGACATTGGAACAAGGGGATGCGGAAGCTAACTTTGCCGTCGGTCCGGTCATTGACGCTAAGGCACAAAAAAAGATCCTCAATTACATCGAAATCGGCAAACAGGAAGGCAAACTGCTTCTCGATGGAGAACCATGCTCTGATAAAGGGTATTATATCCGGCCAACTATTTTTGGTGAGGTCAGCCCGAATGCTCGTATTGCCCAGGAAGAAATTTTTGGACCGGTGCTCGCATTGATTAAGGCCAAGAGTTTCGAAGACGGTTTGGAAATCTTCAATGGCACAGAGTACGGCCTCACCGGTGCACTGTACTCGAAATCCCGTGAGCACTTGGAGATCGGACGCCGTGACCTGCATGTTGGCAACCTTTATCTGAACCGCAAATGTACAGGCGCATTGGTTGGCGTGCATCCGTTTGGCGGGTTTAATATGTCAGGTACGGATTCCAAAGCCGGAGGGCCGGATTATCTCCTTCTCTTTACGCAAGCGAAATCGGTATCTGAGCGTTTTTAAATTGCCATAAAGAAAACCCGGCTTGGGCTGCGATCGTCCCGGTGGGACGATCGGGCGAAGGCGGAAGCCGAGGTTGCACTTATGCCACCCGAAAGTTATACTTTCTGA
>JAJZPA010000074.1 GCA_021811425.1 Bacillota bacterium
GATCTTGAGCCACTGAATATGCTCTACATCCAAGAAGTTGGTCGGTTCATCCAGAATCAAGATCGTGGGGTTTTGCAGCAAAAGTTTTGTGAGCAAGACTTTGGTTCGCTGGCCTCCGCTGAGATCAGACACATCTTTGTCTAAACCGATTTCTCCGAGGCCTAATCCGTTCGCGACTTCCTCAATTTTGGCCTCAATACTGTAAAATCCATTGTGCTCGAGCAGAGTTTGGATTTCACCCACATCTTGCAACATTTTGTTTATGATATCCTCAGAGGCATTCCCCATTTTCTCATACATGGTCAGCATTTCAGACTCCAAGTCAAACATGGTCTGAAACGCTTCCTTCAAGACGATGCGGATGGTTTTACCCTTGGTCAAGATGCTATGTTGATCAAGGTAGCCAACGGTTACCCGGTTCGACCATTCAATTTTCCCCTGATCCGGAATCAGCTTGCCCGTGATGATGTCGAGAAACGTCGATTTTCCTTCGCCATTGGCTCCGACTAGACCCACATGTTCGCCTTTTAATAAACGGAAAGAGGCAGCCTCTAAGATCTGCCTACCGCCAAAACCGTGACTAACGTTGTCCACACTGAGTACGCTCATGATCCATTCTCCCTTAATCACACCATTTATCGCCTTGTTTTTGCGAATTTAAACCTTATTTATCTTACGAAATTGGCGGGTGCAAGTCAAACCAATAGCGGAGAATATCATTCTCGCATTGCGAGGCATCCACCTTGGATGTAAAATGAATAGGGTGACTGAATCGAGAGAAGGAGGGGAAAGAATGGCGTTTATTCGGTGTGGCAATCATATCGTGGAGTGTCAAGGCGTGATTTTTGACAAAGATGGAACCCTGATTGATTCCTTGAAGATTTGGCCGGAACTCATCCAACTGCGTGTCCGCATCCTGCAACGGAAGCTGGGCTTTGGGCCGGAAGTCGTGGCTCTGACTCAGCGGGTGATGGGGTTGCAGTCGGATGGCATGATCAATCGCAAAAGCGTGATCGTGATCGGAAGCCGCGAACAGACGGCCTCGGCAGTTAGCGCAGTATTGTCACTTGAGCAGGATCTCGCCTGGGACAAGGCACTGGAAACGACATTGGCGGCCTTTGCCGAGGCTGATGTAGAATTGGGGCTTGCAACTCAGGCAGTGTTGGTTCCGGGGGCAAAAGAAGTGCTGCGAGAGTTATCTGACGCGGGGATCAAAATCGGCATTGCGACCAATGATTCCAAACAGCGCACGCTGGCTTTACTGGAAGCTGCAGGGCTCAGCCCCTGGATCTCCGCCTATGCCTGCCGGGATGAGGTACAAGCAGGCAAACCGGCCCCCGATCTCTTGAAACTGGCCTGTGAACGGCTTGAGCTTGGGCCACAGGAGTGTTTCTTGGTAGGTGATTCGGTGATGGACATGCATCTGGCCGAGCGAGCGGGCGGAGTGAAGTGGAAAGTTGGCGTGTTGACAGGGGCTTCTCGGGCCCAGGATTTCCGAGGGCATGCCGATGTGGTGCTTGCGAGTGTACGGGAGATGCAAATTCATCCAATGGCCTGCAAGGCATAATAGGCTCATTGACGTCTAAAAGAAGGGAAGGGGTTGTGCGAAATGTTAATTCTCATTTTATCCCTTACATTTGCCTTACTCATCGCCATTTTTGCGCTTCAAAATGCTTCACCGGTGGCCATTCACTTTTTTTGGCTCTTTAGAGAGGTTCCTTTAGTATTGATTATTCTAGGTTCTGCATTTTTGGGTGCACTGATTATGTTACTCTTGGCTTTGTGGAGGGAACTCAGACTTAAACGTAAAAAACGCTTGGAAAATGCCAACTCGGAAAAACAACTTCGTGCTGATTTAGAGAACACCACCACGGAAGCAGAAAAAAGTACTGTTGCTAAGAACGAAAATTGCGAGCGAGACGAACATAATCTGTGATCAAGATAATAGTGATTCATACAAGCGATCGCACACTTACGACGCCTGTTTCATGATATGCCTGGCAATGACGACTCCGCAGGCACTGGCTTGAGCAAGACCTCTTGTGACCCCTGCTCCATCCCCTCCGGCGTAGAGACCCTGAATTTCGGTTTCGAAATTCCTATCGAGTTTCGGACGAGACGAATAAAATTTAGCCTCGACACCATAGAGCAAGGTGTGCTCAGAAGCGATCCCTGGAGTGACCCGGTCAAGAGCCTGGATCATCTCCATGATACTCTTCATGGTGTTGTAAGGAAGGACGAGACTCAGATTTCCAGGGACGGCTTCTTTGAGTGTAGGCTCGATAAATCCTTCGGCTATCCGTTTTTCCGTGGAGCGACGACCTTTGAGAATATCGCCAAACCGCTGCAGGAGAACGCTCCCATTCGAAAGATCGTTTGCTAAACGGGAGATGGCTTTTGCGTACTCGGTCGGTTTATTAAAGGGATAAGAGAAAGTATGGGAGACTAGGAGGGCAAAGTTGGTGTTGGTGCTCCCTAAGTTTTTATCCTTATAAGCATGCCCGTTCGCGAGCATCACTCCACTGTGGTTTTCAATGACCACATGCCCGGAGGGGTTGCTGCAGAAACTACGGACGGTGGTGCCAACAGAGGTGCGGTAGATGAATTTTCCTTCGTAGAGGTTTTCGTTGATGTCCTCCATGATCGTATCCAATGTCTCAACCCGAACGCCCACATCAACCTGGTTGCTGCTCATTTCCAGATGGTACTTTTTCAACGCCTGGCTCAGCCATTCAGAACCGTCGCGTCCGGGTACAGCCACGACATAGTTTGCCGAATATTCCTCCCCTTGGTTTGTGCGAATTCCTCGGACGTTGAGCCGCCCATTTTCTTCGGTGACGAGAATGTCAGCGGCTGTGGTTTCGAAGGCCATGTCCACACGGGGTTTGAGAAATTCATAGATGCTTTTAAGAATTTCCAAGTTTTGTTCCGTGCCTAAATGGCGCACTTGCGCTCGGAGAAGCTTCAATCCTGCGCCGAGGCCGTGCCGTTCGATTTCTTTAACAGCGGACGTGGTAGGGTCCGTCAGCATTGAGACCGCCCCGTGGCTCAAGTTGATTTGGTCGACGTATTGAATTAAGTTCAATACTTCTGTCGGGGATCGATATTCTGTCATCCAGCCACCAAACTCGGTCGTTATATTGAATTTTCCGTCAGAATAAGCTCCGGCTCCACCGAATCCATTCGTAATCGAACAGGCGGGGGTACAGCCTGCGGTGTCTTTGAGCTGATTGGGAGGGGGACACTTGGAGAGCGTCTTTTTGAGAATGGGGCAGTTGCGGTGGTAAATGTCCCGACCCTTTTCCAACAGAAGTAGGGAAAGGTGCGGAGCCTTTATGGCCAATTCATAGCAGGTGAAAATACCTGCTGGGCCTGCGCCGACCACAATCACATCGTATTTCATCGATCCTCGCTCCTTAATTAGAAGAATTCCCGAGTTCGAACCTCGGGCCTCGGACCCCGAATGTGAGGTCAAAGTCACAAACGTTTAGACTATACCGAAAAACAGATGAGTTTGCAATAGATGAACGTACCAAATCTATTATACGTCCAAGTTATGGATTTTTCATACCAATCAGAAAGTATATGTTTGTGGTGGCATAAGTGCAACTAGGCGGCCGCCGTCGCCAACTCAAACAGGACGTTTGAGATTAGAGCATCGCCATGGATGGCTAGATGCCGGATGGCAAAGCGCCGAAAGGCTTGGCGCCAGCCAAGTTTTCTTTATCTTAATTGGCGGCCGACTTATCGATCGTTCAAGGCATTATGGATAATAATCTGAGGGATCTCTTAAAATTTACCCAACAGATGATACTGTTCGCGGAAAATGAACGCTAAACACACTTCTTGGGCTCAAAAAGTCCTTGACCATTGTTCTTTATTCAGATACACTAAATGTATATTTATGCAGCGATGCATAAAAAGAGATCTTGGAGAGGGCAGGGGAGAAAGAGTGACGATATTGTTGTTTTATCTTGTCTTAGGGCTGCTATTGCTAGGAGGCCTTTTCGCTTATAGCTTGCAGGGGAAACCCCGCCTCAGCTTGAGGGTGGGGTTTAGTTTTGCACTAGGATCAGCCGTAGCAGGGACTGTACTCGGAATCATTATCTTATTGACAGGGGATACTGTATATACAGGGGCCGGGTTCGCCTCCCTTCCAGGGATGAACCGGGCCTTTCTTATTGATCCGCTGGCAGCCTTTTTTATTCTGGTTATTTCCCTCGTCAGTCTGGCTGTTTCTATTTTTTCGTTCGGTTACGCCGAGGAATACATTGGGCGCCATAATCTTGGCATCCTGGGGCTTCTGTACAATCTTTTTCTGTTGGCGATGGTTGCGCTTGTAGCAAGTGGAAATGCGTTTTTCTTTTTGTTCTTTTGGGAATTGATGTCGTTAGCTTCTTATGGCCTTGTGGTCTATGATCACCGGGATAGTCACGTGCGCCGGGCCGGATTTGTTTATATCGTTATGACCCATATTGGCACCTTGTTTATCTTTCTCGCGTTTCTGCTACTGTATCAAGCGGCAGGCTCCTTTGACTTTGAACACATGGCTCAGTTTGGGCGACAATTGCCTGCCGGGTTCAAGACGGGCATCTTCCTTCTGGTGACGGTCGGCTTTGGTACGAAAGCCGGAATCATCCCACTGCACATCTGGCTGCCAAAGGCTCACCCGGCCGCTCCCAGCAATGTTTCGGCGCTGATGTCCGGAGTGATGCTAAAAACGGCCATCTATGGGTTTATCCGGGTTGTCTGGGATGTACTCGGTGGAGGGAGCGCTTGGTGGGGTATATTTATCCTGTCTCTGGGCGCGGTTTCGGCTTTGCTCGGGGTGATGTACGCGCTGATGCAGCATGACATCAAAGAACTCCTGGCCTATCATAGTGTGGAGAATATTGGCATCATTTTAATGGGACTGGGGGCCGCCCTGATATTCCAGGGATATGGCCTCCCAGCCTTAGCCATGCTTGGTCTCGTTGCCGCACTGTTCCACGTTTTAAATCATGCGTTATTTAAGGCCTTATTGTTCATGGGGGCCGGGGCGATCCATCATGCTACCCGAACCCGGGATATGGAGAAAATGGGCGGGCTGCTCAAACTCATGCCCTGGACCGGCTTTTTTTTCCTGGTAGGATCCATCTCCATCGCAGCATTGCCCCCATTTAACGGGTTTGTGAGCGAATGGCTCACCTTTCAGTCTCTGCTCGTGCTCGGCAGTGCGCCGCTCAGTCTGAAATTAAACATTCTGGGCCCCGTGTTTGGGGCCGCCTTAGCTTTGACAGGGGCGCTGGCCGCCGTCTGTTTCGTCAAAGCCTTTGGCATTCAATTTCTTGCTCAGCCACGGAGTACCCAAGCCGCGAAAGCAAAGGAAGTCCCCCGCAGCATGCTGATAGGGATGGGAATATTGGCCGTGCTCTGTTTGGGCTTGGGAATCTTCCCCTCCAGCGCCATACAGCTTTTAAATCCAGTGACTTTACATTTGGTAGGGTATGGATCCGTGCAGGCCCTCGGCGGATATGCGTGGTTAAATCCTCAAATCCCCTTACTACCGAACCTTAGCTACCATACCACGATTGCGCCGTTTGTCCTCTTTGTCGTCCTAGCCTTTGGGGTTTTGCTCGTGTACAGGGTTGTAAAGTGGTTGGGGCACGGCGGTACCCGTATTGATGAGACCTGGAATTGCGGAGGTACTCTGAGTCCAAAAATGGAGTATACGGCCACGTCTTTTGCAAAACCCATTCGGATCATTTTTCGGCGGATTTTATTGCCCAAGCGCGTGGTGGAAACTGAATATGCGCTAGGATCCCATTTCACCCGCAGCCTCAAGTACGAGGGCGCAGTGAAACCCTTTTTTGAGGATATTCTCTATCGCCCCGCCCAAAATGTCTTTCTTAAGGTTTCGGGGAAAATGCGCTTGTTGCAATCGGGGAGCATTCATCTATATTTGGGATATCTTTTTATAACCTTGGTTATTCTTTTGATTTGGGCTAAATAGGAGGCGTGAACATGCTTGCCGTCGGCTTAACCATCTTGCAAATGTTGTTTGTTCTTGGCTTTGCCCCCTTGTTGAGTGGGATCATCAAAAAGACAAAGGCGTTCTTCCAGTCCCGCAGAGGACCCTCGCTGCTCCAGCCGTATCGCGACCTTTATAAATACCTACAGAAGGAAACGGTATTATCGGAACATACTTCCTGGATATTTCGGATCACCCCTTATGTGTACTTTGTGGCCATCCTGATCGTGGCACTTACTCTACCCATTCTCACAACCTTTGGGATGCTTTCCTTTACCGGGGATCTTTTTATCGTGATTTATCTCTTTGCTTTGGCCCGCTTTTTTCTGGCATTGGCAGGGCTGGATGCTGGGAGCGCGTTTGGCGGCATGGCAAGCAGCCGGGAAATGGCCGTTTCGGCGATTGCAGAACCCGCCTTAATGTTGCCGCTCTTTACCATGGCGATTGCAGCAGGGACGAGCAATTTGTCCGGAATAGTGGAACAGGTGGCGCAGGGCGGCTGGCCAGCCCTAACCTCGGCCCACCTCATGACCTTTGTCGCCCTTTTCGTGGTCGGAATTGCCGAAACGGGACGCATTCCGATCGACAATCCGGATACGCATTTGGAACTGACGATGATCCACGAAGGGATGCTCCTGGAATACTCAGGAAAACAGCTTGCTTTATTGACCTTGGCAGTCCATATCAAACAACTGCTCATCTTTGCCTTGCTGGCCAACCTCTTTTTCCCTTGGGGTATTGCCTCCCCGGCTGCAGGGTTTCAGGTTTCGACCTTGCTGATCGCAACCCTGGCCTTTGCGGCCAAGGCGGTTGGGCTGGGTATGGTGATGGCGGTTATCGAGATCTCGATGGCCAAAATGCGACTGTTTAAAATTCCGGATCTCTTAATGGGTTCGTTTTTGCTTGGCTTACTGGGCTTAATATCACATGTATTGTTGAGGGGGTAATGTTTTGTTTCTGGGAAATTCAGGGGTTAGTCCCGTCGTGACTTTGATCTTAGCGGTGTGTTTTTTGGTTTTAGGAGCCCGCAGGTTGGATACCGTGATTCGCTTGGTCGTATTCCAAGCGGTTCTCTTGGCGCTCTTGACCGGAATTCTAGGCTTAGCCAACGGAATCGGAGAGATGGTTTTTATTGCCGGCTTGACGCTGGTCATTAAAGCCGGATTGATTCCCTTTATCTTAAAGAAGGTTGTGGATCGGATTGGACCGAGATTTGAGACGCGCTCCTATGTTAATCGTAAGATGTCTTTTCTGCTCGCAGGCGCTTTGGTCATGGTTGCTTACCTGTCTACAGGGCGGATTGCACAAACGCTAAGTGCACCGGGACGGGAAATCTTAGCTACGGCCATCGCCATGCTCCTTATCGGCTTACTGGTGATGGTGACGCGCAAACTTGCTGTGATGCAAATCGCGGGCTTTCTGATTATGGAGAACGGACTATTCTTAGCCGGAGTAGGAACCACCCATGGCATGCCGCTGGTTGTCGAACTGGGAATCTTTCTGGACATGCTAATCGGAGTATTGATTATGGGAATTCTCACCTTTCGTATTCAGTCGAGTTTTGGTTCCATCAATACGGAAAAATTAAGGAATTTACGGGGATGAGTGAAATGCCGCTTATATTATTGGCTTTGCCGGTGCTGACCGCACTCTTGAGCTTGGGCGCGAAAAACAAAAAGACCTTGACTCAGATTAGCCTTGCCGGGGCTGGGATCACGGCTGGACTTGCCTTCTGGATCGCCTACACAGTGTACCATTTCGGTCCGGTATCCGCTGGGGGAAGATTTATCTATATCGATAGCTTGAGCGCATTTGTTATGAGCTTGGTGGCTACTGTGGGTTTGACTGCCGCCCTCTATTCTGTGGGCTATATGGGGGTGGAAATTGCGGAAAACGCCATCCCGGAGAGCCGCTTAAAATGGTATTATTTTTGGTTTTACATTTTTCTCTTTACGATGTTCCTGGTGGTCATGGTGGGAAATCTAGGGGTTATGTGGGTCGGTATTGAAGGGACGACGCTCGCCTCGGCCCTTTTGGTTGGATTCTATGACAAAAAAAGCGCTTTAGAGGCAGCCTGGAAATATATCATTCTCTGTACGGTCGGGATTATCTTCGCTTTATTCGGGACGATTATTCTGTATAATGCTGCGCTTCCGGTGATCGGCGAAGGGAGCCGCTCTTTGGATTGGTTCTATTTACAGGAGGCGGCACGCGGGTTGGATCCCAAGTTGGTCAAACTCGCCTTTATCTTTGTACTCGTCGGCTATGGTACAAAGGTTGGACTGGCTCCGATGCATACTTGGCTTCCGGATGCGCACAGTCAGGCCCCATCTCCTGTGAGCGCTATGCTCTCCGGGGTCTTGCTGAACTGTGCTTTGTATGGCATCTTACGTTTCCATCAGATCACCTCGCATTCACTGGCCAGCGCGTATTCCACCCGTCTGCTCCTTATTTTCGGTATTCTGTCCATTGCGGTGGCTTTGCCATTTATCATTATTCAGCATGATCTGAAACGTCTTTTGGCCTATTCGAGCATTGAGCATATGGGTATTATTGTCGCGGCTGTGGGGCTGGGTAACCGTTTAGCTCTCTATGGGGCTTTTTTGCACATGCTGAACCATGCATTAGCCAAACCTTTTCTCTTCTTTAGTGCGGGCAACGTCACCCAACACTATCACACCAAGAAGATTCACAAGATCAAAGGGGCTGTGTCAGCCATGCCCATTTCCGGAACGATGCTTTTGTTAGGGGCATTTGCCATTGCCGGAGCTCCGCCTTTTAACATTTTCCTGAGCGAGTTTACGATCATCAGCGCGGGGTTTGCCAGCGGTCAGTATCTGCCGACGTCTCTGATGCTCGTTTTGATAACGCTGATTTTTACGGGCGTGATTTATGCAGCCAGCCGTGTGAGCTTGGGCGTGCCACCGGCGCGCATAGAGAGAGGGGAACCCAGCAAGTGGTCAGCCACGATAGCGTTTATCCCCGTTATCCCGCTTTTTATCTTGGGGATCTATATTCCAAAATCCCTCGATCAGGTTTTGCAACAAGTTGTAAGCATCTTTTTAGGAGGGAAGTAAACTATGACACGCCATGAATTGGCTGCTCGAATTGAAGATGATCTCAGCCCGATAATGTCGATTGAGGTAAAACTGCCGACGAGTAGTGATGATGTGATTCATCTCGAAACAGCGAAGGAAAATCTGTCCGCGACAGCAGGCTATCTGTATAAGGAGCAGGGCTGCCAACTCGTTCAGATGCTCGGTAATGACGAGCGGGAGATTTGCGGTAGTTTTCGAGTCTATCTGGTTTTTGTCCATGTTCAAGCAGGACTGACACTGATTCTGCGCGCAGCCATTGCGCCTGAGGATCCGGTTTACGCTTCGATTACGCCGGTGCTTCCGGCCGCCCACTGGTACGAGCGCGAAATCCGGGATCTCTACGGGTTGGAGCCGAAAGGGCATCCGCAACTGCGTCGTCTGGCCGTGCATAAGGATTGGCCCAAGCAGCATTATCCCTTGCGCCGCGATTTTCCCCTAACGAAAAAAGTTCCGCGTAGCGTTGGAGAGTTTAAGTTTATTCCGGTTGAAGGCGAAGGGGTGATGCAAATTCCTGTGGGTCCGATCCACGCAGGGATCATCGAGCCTGGGCATTTTCGTTTTAGTGTGGTCGGTGAAAATGTCCTTCATCTGGAGGCGAGATTTTTCTATACCCACCGGGGGATGGAAAAACTGGCTGAAGGGAAAACCCCACAGGAAGGGTTATTGATTGCCGAACGGATTTGTGGAGCTTGCTCATTTTCGCATTCGCTGGCTTACTGCCTGGCGCTGGAAAAGCTGACGGGAACGACCGTATCGGTACGTGCAGACGCTATACGTACACTCGGGATGGAGTTGGAACGCCTTTACAATCATATTGGGGATGTGGGCAACATCTGTGCCGGAATCGGCTTTGCTTTTGGTACCATGCAGGGCGCCCGTTTAAAAGAAAACATGCAGCAGTTGAATGAAACCCTCTTCGGCAGCCGTTTTCTGCGGGGGATCAATACTCCGGGCGGCGTACGACGGGATCTCAATTCTGATCAATCATCCCTGATTTTGCAGACATTAAGCCGGGTGGAAGGGGAGTTTCGTGAACTCACCGAGATTATCCTAGCTTCCGAATCCTATTTGAATCGGGTTCAGGGAACGGGCCTGCTTCGTCATGATATAGCATCTGAGCTGCATGCAGTCGGACCCGCTGCGAGAGCCAGCGGAGTGGATCGTGATCTCAGGCGGGATCACCCCTATGCGGCTTATGCCAAGCTGACCTTCCGGGTGCCTGTGCTGCAGGAAGGGGATGTCCTGGCCCGCGTGAAGCTGCGGATTGAGGAGACGTTTGAATCCATGAGTATTATCCGTCAAGTGTTGGCAAGTATGCCCGAAGGGGAGCTCAAGATAACCCTTAAACCCCTGCCGGCTTACGCTTATGCTGTCGGCATGACTGAATCGGCACGCGGAGAAAATGTGCATTTCGTCATGGCAGGACAAGATGGCCGGATTTTCCGACATATGGTGCGTTCGGCATCCTATTGTAACTGGCCTGTCGTTCCCTCGACCGTGCCTGGAAACATCGTTCCGGATTTTCCACTCATCAACAAGAGCTTCGAACTCTGTTATTCTTGCCTGGATCGCTGAGACGGCTAGAGCCAGAGGTCATCCTGAGCCTTAGCGAAGGATCTTGTTCAGGATTCTTCACTTCGTTCAGAATGACAGCAAAATGTACATCTGATATGGAGGGGTACACTGTGTTGAGTCTATTTCGCAAGAGCTTAAATACAGGAATCGTCACAACGACCTATCCTGATGAACCTGACATCCCAAGGGAGGGGTATCGGGGCTTACCGGAACGGGAGGCGGATAAGTGCACGCTCTGCGGACGCTGTAGTGATGTCTGCCAGACTGACGCCATAACCATTACCATCAACGTCGAGACCGGCACGGCTTGGTCTCTGGACCCGAAGCGCTGTCTTTTTTGTGGCTACTGTGTGGAGGCTTGTCCTGAGGGAGCCCTGAAGATGAGCCTGACTTATGAACTGGCCGAGCGCGCCACAGCGACTCAGACAGCTGAGAGTTCCGTGGAGGCCGCTTCAGCCGTGAAACGGCTCCTGGGACGCTCTATTAATATCCGCCATCTTGACAGCGGTTCTTGCAATGCCTGTGAATGGGAAATGACCACGCTCACGGGTCCGGTCTATGATATTCAGCGCCTGGGATTTGATTTCGTTGCTTCCCCGCGGCATGCGGATCTGCTCATGGTCACTGGGCCCGTGACGCGCAATTTAGAGATTGCGGTGAAAAAGACTTACAGTGCCACTCCGGCTCCTAAAATCATCGTTGCCGTCGGGACATGTGCCTGCAGCGGCGGCATTTGCGGCCAAAGCTACGCCAGTGCCGGCGGGGTGAATCAGATTTTGCCCGTCGATATCTATATCCCCGGCTGTCCGCCACGCCCGCAGGCTTTAATCCACGGCCTGCTGCAAGCGATGGAGAAAGATCGGTAAGTCGGTGTGGATAACAACGGCATAGCATGTTAAAATAAACCTCGCCCAGCCGCAAAGACTGTGCGAGGTTCTATGTTTTCTGTAAGTTGCCTTAGGTTCTAAAGATGTATACTTGGAAATGGGATAAAGAAAACCCAAGGTCTGCCACCAAAAGGATATACTTTCCGCCTGGGATTAAAATACCCGTTTGGCTCCCAGATAAACGGACTTCCAGTAAGGCCCAATGGTGTAAATGGTCACCCCTTTGGAGGAAGAGGCATTGATGAACTGACCATTGCCAACGTAGATGCCGTCATGATCGACAATCCCGTTTTTGCCAATCGAAAAGAATAAGAGATCTCCCGGTTGAAGGGTATCAAAGCTGACCGGAGTTCCGACCTGATATTGATCCCGCGAAACCCTGGGCAGGCTTAGGCCGTGCTGATTAAACACATACTGAATAAACCCGGAGCAATCAAAGCCAGTAGAGGGGGACGTCCCACCCCAACGGTAAGGTAGCCCAACGTATGATTTCGCAGTGGCGAGTATTGCATTCGCTTTTTCATTATGAATTTCAGCCGCGTAGACTACAGTCAGGGCAGCGACGGTCTGAGGCCCGACAATCCCATCCACCTTAAGATGATAAGCAGACTGAAATGCGATAACGCCCGCTTTGGTTTTAGACCCATAAATGCCATCGGCTCTGCCCACACCATAGCCTAAGAAATTCAGTTCGGTCTGAAGTTGAGTTACATCGGAACTGCGAACCCCTACTTTTAGCACCGAATCACCGAGCGCTGCTTGGACAGGTATAACCGGGGATAATGCCAAAATGCACGAGAGTAGAGAAACAACAGCAAGTTTGCGCATGAATTTGCTCTCCTTTCTGCTCCATTATACGGACAAGCTCCAGTGCAAGTCCATGCATAAAATTTGACAATCCTCATGAAGGATGAAAGAATAGAACCGCCATCATCGTGAACGCTCACTGATAGAAGTGGGCGGGTGCGGGTCAAACGTTAGGGATAATAGGGAAGAGGAAGCGAGAAGTCAACTACCCCCGACAGAAGTCGGAGGCTTGAATAAGCCTGGTTGACTAGCCTAAGTCCTTCGAGGACTACGTTAGACAGGTTATGGCACCATGGGATGCGAGTCCAAGTTTCATGCAACTGCCGCCGGTAGTTAAACAGTTCTGAAGGGTAGGGACCCGGCCCCTAATTGTCACATTAGGGGCCGGGTCGGCATAACAAGCCCGTCTAACCTTGGCGATGGACACCTAACTCTGGAAGGAGGTAGACGCTATGCTCGTCTACGTATTAAACAAGCACGGCAGACCGCTCATGCCCTGCCAGCCGAGGAAAGCCCGTTTGCTCTTGAAAGCGGGCAAGGCCAAGGTCGTCAAAAGGACACCATTTACAATTCAACTTATCTACGGTTCCAGCGGCTATGTACAGCCTGTGAGCCTGGGCGTGGATGCAGGGAGCAAAGCAATCGGGTTGTCGGTTACCACGGAAAAGCAGGTTTTATTTGAGGCCGAAGTCCAACTGCGAACTGACATCGTAGACTTGCTTTCAACTCGACGCGAGTTCCGCAGGGCCAGGCGCAACCGGAAAACCCAGTATCGCCAAGCGCGGTTTTTGAATCGGAAGAAGCCGGACGGTTGGCTGGCTCCATCGGTGGAGAATAAGATCCAAGCTCATCTTAAGGCGGTTCGTTGGGTACATCAAATTCTGCCGGTAAGCAAAGCCGTCGTTGAAGTTGCCCAATTTGACATCCAAAGGATTAAGGACCCGGATATCCAGGGTAAACAGTACCAACAAGGGGATCAACTGGGTTTCTGGAATGTTCGGGAGTATGTCCTCTGGCGTGATGACCACACTTGTCAGCATTGCCACGGCAAGAGCAAAGACCCCAGGCTCAATGTGCACCACATTGAGAGCCGCAAGATCGGTGGCGATGCCCCGAGTAACCTACTTGCGCTTTGCGAGACATGTCATGATTTGTACCACAAGGGCGAGATAACGCTCAAGGTTAAACAAGGAAATTCGTTCCGGGATGCGGCTTTTATGGGGATTATGCGCTGGATGTTCTATAACCGGTTGAAAATGCAATACCCGAATGTCGGCTTAACTTACGGGTATTTGACGAAGAATACGCGGATTCGATCGGGTTTGGAGAAAACGCATAGCGTAGATGCCCGGTGTATCAGTGGAAACCCCAAGGCCTTGTCGGGAAACTCCATGTACTTGATTAAGCAGGTGCGCGGACAAAACCGGCAACTCCATAAGGCGACGATCCGCAAAGGCGGGTTCAGGCAAAAGAGCAAGGCACCGAAGTATGTTCGAGGCTTCAAGCTGTTCGATAAAGTCTGCTTTGCTGGCCGGGAATGCTTTGTGTTTGGCCGTAGGTCAAGCGGGTATTTCGATTTGCGCTTGCTTGATGGTACGAGGGTTCACGCATCAGCGAGTGTTAAGAAGCTACGGTTGTTAGAACGGGCAAAGACTTTGTTAGTCGAAAGGAGGACGGGCGATTTCCTTCCCCATCTGAAGAAGGGGGTATCCATTGCCTAACGTTTCATGAACCCAACGCTGCGCGAGAAAACAAATAGCACCGGACTGCTGTCTGGTGCCTCGTTAGCTGATGGCCTTATGGAACCTGTGAATTCTCCTGGCGTGCAGCTCCCGCTTTGCTCCGGGGCCGCCCAAAGCTTGAAACATCCCGGCCCAACGCTTGCGCCAGAATTAAAATAAACACGCCCAAATCCAGCAACAAATCGCCGACACTGAAGAGCTGTTTGCCCCACTTGGGTATGGATATATAGAATCTATCCGCCAAGAAGGCCAGTTTCGTACTGGGGGTGAGCAAGCCATGCGTCCCCTGTCCCGCCAGCAAAGTTTGACGGGTCATCTCCGGCAGATGAACCGGCTCCACCGGCATCAGCCCCTGATTCAAGCCGACCACCAACCCGTTGAACAGAATCCCCAAAGCCACAAAGCCCATCCCGGCCACGGATCGGTTCAAGAGGGCAAACCCCAAGAGGATGACATAAGAGGCGGTGTCCAGAAAGGGGCCGACCCCAGGCCCTCCCAGGCTGATTCCCTGCACCGCTGCCCAATAGACCAGCCCCTGCATCGCCAAGGCCAAAGGGACAAGTCCTACACCCTTGAAGTGCAGACGGCTGATGTTGGTAATCTTTCCCCTGAATATAAAACTGAGCAAAAAGGCCAGAATCACGGTTTCGATGAGCATACTGCACCTCTCGACGTAAGTTAGGGGTTAGGCCATTTTCGCCGCTACGGCACTTTCTATTTGACTCGGTTGGCCCTCAAGTATTTTGAGAAACACGTGCACCAGTTCAGGATCGAGCTGCGTCCCAGCGACCCGGCGCAGTTCCTGAACCGCCTCACGCGGAGTTTTCCCTTTACGATAACTGCGGTCAGAGGTCATGGCATCATAGGTATCGGCGATAGCAATGATCCGGGCTTCCAGAGG
>JAJZPA010000075.1 GCA_021811425.1 Bacillota bacterium
CTCTTACCCCCGATTACCGGTCCAGTTGCCGGACATCCGGTTTTCCACCCTCGTTATTGCTAGCCCAACCTTCTCTTCCCTTTTTAATAAAGCTGAGCTAGCTTAAACTAAGCTTGTTCGGTTGATGGCAAGTACACGGTAAAAACGGCACCATGGCCGGGTTCGCTTTCCGCAGATACTTTTCCGCCATGCATTTCAACGATTTTTTTAACAATAGAAAGTCCTAAGCCCGTTCCGGTTCCACGCCTCGATCTGGATTTATCGACCTTATAAAACCTTTCCCAAATATTTTCGAGTTCTTCCCGAGGAATGCCGTGGCCGGAATTCTTCACAGATATAAAAGTACAATTATTCTTCATACCCAACTCTACGCGCACTGTACTGCCTGCTTCCGAATGTTTAATGGCATTGTCCAATAAATTCGTAAGTACCTGTTTAAGGCGATCAATGTTTCCCCACACGGTAATATTTTGCTCTGGCATAGCTAGCGCTAATTTAATTTCTTTAGAATTAGCCATATGTCTTAACCGCTCAACGGTGATCTGAACCAACTTATTCAAAACCACATATTCCATTTCGTCAAAGGTTTGGGCTGCTTCCAATCCTTTTAAGTCGAGTAAATCATCCACCAGGCGCCTGAGCCGCTCGGATTCATCAATAATGTTTCTTAGATAGAGCTGCTCCTGTTCCTTAGACTTGACTAGCTCGTCCAACACTGCCTCGGAAAAGCCCTGGATAACCGTTAAGGGAGTGCGCAATTCATGTGAAACATCAGAAAGTAGTTCCTGCCTTAAACTGTCAAGTCTCTCGATAGCCTCGATTTTTTCTTTAAGCTGAGTAGACATACTGTTAAATGAGCGGGCAAGACGCCCCACTTCATCTTCGGAGGCAACCTCAATTTGCCTGCCGAACTCACCTTCTGCAATATGGCGTGCTGTTTCTTCCATTTTAACGAGTGGCCGGATCAACTTTCGGGATACAAGCATACTTAACACGGTTGCTAAAACGATCCCTATCAACGCTCCTATAAGTGCAATTCCCAAAATGCTGTGAACATGCTGTTTCAGGCCTGCTAATGGGCCGCTGATCACTACCGAGCCAATGATCTGGTTATCCCTTTTTAAAGGAACAGCCACAAGAAACATCTCTTCATTGACCCCCGCGATCTTGCCGGAGAAAACAACATTGTTACCGCTGAGGACTCTCTCTTTAAAACCCGGCTCCAAGAGTATTTTACTCTGCGATTGAACATTGGCCGTTTGACCGTACAGAATGTTTCCAGCTCTATCCGTGATAGCAATATTAGCACTTAAGAATTTAGTTAAGATATCCAATCTTTCGTTGATAACCGATCTCTCAGTGTTTTCGTACATGTTGAAAATTGTTACGACTTCTTCTGCTTCATATATGAAAAAACGTGCTTGTTGGTTATAGACCAGAGATGTGATCTGCTGAGCTTGTATCACTACGGAAAACAGAAATACTCCGAGTACCAGAAGTACTATTGCCAGCCAAAGCTTAATTATTAAGCTCTTTCTTAATGACCATTTAGTTCGAATTTGTAACCCACCCCTCTAGCAGTCTGAATAAAATCACTGTAACCCACCTGACTTTCGAACTTAGACCTTAAACGATTGACGTGGGTGTCAACAGTGCGGGAATCTCCGCAGTAATCGTACTCCCAGACCATGTTGAGTAACTGGTCTCTGCTGTAGATTCGCCCGGGGTTTTTTGCTAAGCATAGAAACAGGTCAAATTCTTTAGCCGTTAGTTTTACATTTATTCCATTAACCTCGACTTCCCGGGTCATCTGATTGATTTTTAAACCAGGATAGGAAAGGATATGTTCCTTACTTTGGTCCCCTTCCAACCTTCGCAGAACTGCTTTAACTCGGGCACTGAGTTCACGCGGGCTAAACGGTTTTACTACGTAATCATCAGCCCCTAAATCAAACCCTAACACCCGATCATTCTCTTCCCCCTTGGCTGTTAGCATAATAATAGGAATTTTGGTTTCCTTTCTCAATATTTTGCAGACCGTCCAGCCATCTAATCCGGGCATCATTAAATCGAGGATGACAAGATCTGGATTATCTTTCCGAACCATCTCCAACGTTTTGTTTCCATCCTCTGCCTGGTACACTTCAAAACCTTCCGCTTCAAGGTAGAGGCGCACAATTTCCCTAATCCGATCGTCATCGTCTGCTATCAGAACCTTATTGTTCAATGTACCTTCCCCCATCAATTCTTTGCTTGTTGGAAAAATATATTTTAAAGCTCCATTTTATTATACCAAATTACCAACACCACCAATCCCTATATGCATTATTCCAATCATCGTTACGAGGACTATTATACCAATAGTATTTAGGCTGATAGTTAGGATTCATCGGACTGTACCACGATCCATCCGCATCAGGGTTAGCTGGTTCCCTTGAATCATTCGGGATAGATGCGGGAAAAGAATTAGGTTGGGCTTGGTACGGGCTAGCAGTAGGGGTTGGCTGCCAAGGACGGGGTGCCGCAAATACTTTTGATAAGTACAGACCTGTAACAAATAGAGCAATAACAATAAATATCAATAGTTCCTTCTTCCTCATTGTAGTCCCCCCATTTTCGATTAACAAACAGATTCTAGCTTAAGAGAATTACATGAAGTTAACGGCTTTTTAACATTTTTGTTAAAATACCCTGTCCTAGTGGTAAACATCTTATTAAACCTAATCTTTGAACCAACCGAAAAACTTCTGGATTACCGTTGCAGGAATCGCCCGTGTCATCTAATCAATGCGCAAAAGGGCAGTTTCTCCCTGTGGAGAGACCGCCCTTTTGCTATGATACTATTTCTACTCACTTACCCTCTAAATCCTGTTTCCGGTTCTGATATTCGACAGAATCTATCTCGTCGCGCGCATAGCGTTCACGCAAAATATCTAAACCACCTATCATATGAATTCCTCCTCTGAACTAATTTTTGTAACTTCCTGCTCTGACAGCTTCAACGGCTGCGTTAAGGTTGGCAAGACCTCCTGCATTATAATAATAAAAACTTAAGGTTCGGCCATGATAAGTTTAACAATCTTAGTATGCTGGTTTTCGATGCTCTTAATGTTTAACCCGGCAATCTTGACGTTGTCAACAGTGCGGCGGTTTATGTGCGGACCCATTAGGCGTACTGTCAACGGGTCCAAGACATCCATTATTCTTCCCAACAGCGGGTTGTCACTACGGACGTGTTCTAAAAGGATGACCTTTCCTCCGGGCTTACATACCCGTTTGATCTCTTTTAGCCCCTTTACCGGATCAGGTACGGAACAGAAAACACATGTGGCTACAACTGTGTCAAAACTCGCGTCCGCAAACTCTAGATTTTGTGCGTCCATTTCGTACAGTTTTACGGGCACCTTGGCCTCATGTGCTCTCTCTTTTGCCTTGGCTAACATCCCCGGGCTTAAATCAATTCCCACAACTTCGGAACAATTTTCCGGATAATAAGCCAGGTTCTTGCCGGTACCAACTCCGATTTCCAAGACCTTCCCAGAAGCTTGACGCAAGACTTTCGTCCTGAGGTCGGATTTCACCATGCGGTCCATCCAGTCATAGAACAACGATGTCCGGTTGTATCTCTTCCTCGTCAGTTCTGTTTCCTGATCCACGTTTTCCACCCTCTTTCACTCGGATCACCGTTAACTTCTACAACAGGTCTTTCCGTATCGAATCATATTCTGCTTTGGTTATTTCCCCTTTAGCATAGCGTGTCCTTAGAATATCCAGCGCGGAATCCGCCCCGCTGTTTGCTCCGGGACAGTAGGTAGAATCATACCCTGGCGCTCTTGAAATACCCCGTCCAAAAACCAAATAAACAACAAACAGTATTACGATTATCCCAATAACCGGAAATATCCACATGCCTCCATACCAAAACAATCCTGGCCCCATCTATGCTCACCTGTCTTTCGAGTAAACTTTTACCAATATTGATTTATTCTGGCGTCTCATCTAATCCAGACGGCACACGAAGCTTATTAACCTTCATAAATTAGGTTGTTATGCGCTTCTTTTAACCATTGTAAAGCAAGGTCTATTTCTTCTTTCGTGGTGTACCTTCCTAGACTGAAACGAATCGTGCCTTTGCCCACCTGTTCATCCACTTTCATCGCTTTTAACACCGGCGAAAGCTCAACCGTTCCCGCATGGCAGGCAGACCCTGTTGAAGCGGCAAGGCCAGGGATTTTTGCTAATATGTCCTGACCAATATTGCCAATAAAACTGACGTTTAACGTATTGGGGAGCCGCTCTTCCGGATGCCCGTTGAGGACAATGTTTCTTCCAAAGTGGCTACTTAACTCACCCCAAAAATAGTCGCGTAATTCCCTGATTTTCAGATGAGAAAGGCTTGCTGCAGTCAATTCACAGGCTTGGCCAAGACCGACAGCCAGGATAATATTTTCAGTTCCGGCCCGTCTTCCTCCTTCATGTCCGGCACCGTGCACAAAGGGCTCAATGGGTGTTCCCCGCCTGATATACAGGGCGCCTATTCCTTTCGGGGCATAGAGTTTATGCCCGGCTACCGACAACAAATCGACGCCTAAATCGTCCACTCTGGTCGGAATTTTACCAACGGATTGGGCTGCATCGGTATGGACCAAAATGTTATGCTTCCTGGCAATTTTGCTGATCTCGCTTATCGGCTGAATTGTACCGACCTCATTATTGGCATGCATGACCGAGATCAAAATTGTTTGATCGGTAATAGCCTGTTCAATCTCTGCGGGTGAAACCCGACCATACCTGTCAACACCGGCATAGGTAACTTTCGCCCCAAGCCTCTCCAAAAATTTACACGGGTTAAGGATTGCCGGATGTTCAATCTGCGTCGTAATAATATGGTTGCCTTGCGCCCTTAGGGCAAAGAAAACTCCTTTTAAGGCGTGGTTATCCGACTCGCTGCCGCCACTGGTGAAAATCACTTCATCGTGAGCGCAGCCAAGCAGGGCAGCCACCTGCAGTCTCGCCCGTTCATAGGCCTCTTTGGCCGGTTTCCCCGCCCAGTGACTCGTTGACGGGTTGCCATAATAATCTGACAAAAAAGGCTGCATCGCTTCCGCAACTTCCGGCGCAATCGGTGAACTGGCATTATAGTCAAAATAAACTCTGGTCAATTGACGTTTCCTCCTGTCAATAGTTGTGGATAGCTTTTGAACCTACCCAAAATCTCCGCTGAGATATTACGGGCCGCCACTTTGGACATGTGTTCAGTCATAAATCCGGTTTTGGGAACACCGATCGGCCTGACGGAAACCGCTCAGGCCGATCGGGCTGATATAAGGCTCCATTTAATTTCTCTATAGCCTATATTTGCTCCAAGTATACTAGGCGAAGATCCATAAAGCAAATGCATAGTTGTTATTGCCGTTATACATCAAGGTTATAAGACCGAACTTTGTCCGGTCAACTTCAAAAGCTTAATGCATATTTTTCGGAAGTCCAAGCGCGAGACTTATGCCTTTTGCACCGTTACCCAAGTATCATAGAAGGATACACTGCCGCCAATCGGCTCGCTCAATGGAGTACCACGCAGGTTGTCGTCCAAGCGGAACATGGGTTGCACATGGGTCCCGGTAGCCCGGCGCGGATCACCGTGAATGGTCACTTCGTCGACGATAACATCATTGGATCCGTAAGCCCAGTGTCCATAACTTGTGGAAACAGCCACAACCCCTGGGAGGATTCCTTCCATCACTTTGACTGTCCCTTCAACATAGCGCTGGTGGCCGTTCCCCAGCTCATGAACACCCTCTGGATTACTGTGGGACTTGATACGCACCAGATCCCCATTCTTAAACCCTAATCTTTGGGCATCCTGCCGGCTCATTTCCACATAGTTCTGAGACTGCAAGCCAATTTGGGACCAGTAGTTGGAAATCGTCCTTGATTGAGTAGCAAACACCTCTTTATGCGTGATCAGCTTCAGATCCCCTTCTACCGGAATTTTTTTGCCCATAGAGTCCTGAATTTCCTGGTAGACGGCATAGCCAGAGAAGTAATTGCCGCTGATGGAGTGACGGCTGGTGGCGACCTCTTCAATATAGAATCGCAAAATGCTGCCCAATTGATAACGCTCTTGCGTACCGACATAAGCCTTATCGCTGCTTTCGAAACGACCGCCCCGATTCAAGACATAAACTACTTTCCGCCATTCTTCAGGCCTTAGAGCTTTTTGCCAGGCTTTTTCGTCATAAGTTTCCGAAGAAATGTGTCTGCGGCTATCCCTAAATAAAGCGACCTCTTTGTCATCCGCATCAGGAACCGTATCGCCGTCTTTATCCCCATAGGCAATGTTCGCTACTAACTTAAGATAATAATCCTCTGGACGCTTCAGGGGTATCCCTTTGCCAAATCCATTGGCCCCAAAACCTGACAGCCCAAGCTTCTTGGCAATGGCAATCATCAAAGTTTCCAAGCAGAGAGGAAGCTTTTCTCCATCCACTTCCACCGTTTCAGTCAAGGCCGGAATAACCGGTTGCCTTACTGATGTCGTTTTTACCCGGTAATGATTAGGCATTTGTCCTGTACTCCAACGTTCTAAATACGTGATATCCGGGAAAATATAATCGGCATACATACTCGTCTCGCCAATGACAATATCGGAGGCGATAAGAAGCGGTACTTTATTGGGATCGAGAAGCGTTCGCAGTTGGTGTACACCGCCCGGCACTGAATACATGGGAGTGTGACTGTGGAGAAGGACCGCTTTGATCGGATACGGGTAGCCGTCAGCAATCGATGGCCACGTTTCCTGGGCGACATTGCCGCTGAAGGGGTACCAGGGACGTTTACCTGGGTAACCGGCAAACAAAGTGGATTCTTCATACTGCCAGCCCTCTCTTGTTAACGGCACACCAAAGGCTGATAGCTTCCCGGGATGCAGTTTACCCATGTTGTACGGCTTGTTGGGTTTCGAGCCGATATAATCCCAGCCACCGCCGGGTTTAGCCAGTCCGCCTTTCCAATCCGGGTTCCCAATCAGATAGTTTAAAGCGATCAGAGCCTGGGCGTTATACCAGCCATTGGTATGCTTAATTGATCCCCGGTAGAATTCTACTGCCGCTTTCTTGCCGTGGGCCGTAAACTCTTGGGCCACGTCGATAATATCCTGAGTCTTGATCCCTGTCAGATCAGCATACTCATCAAGCGACCGTTTATAAGCCTCTTCCCTCAAGAGCTGGAGGGCGGATTTCAGTGGGATGCCATTTAGAACCGTATCAACGAATATATCCCCTTCAGCCACTTTCTCTGCGTCATTAGGATCCACGGCCACAAAATTTCCGCTCCGATAGACAACGAACTGCTCTTTACTCCCAAGGCCTGCTTCATCCGCTCGCAAGTACTTACCGGGTCGGCCATCCTTAATCTTAACCAGGTAGCTGGCATCAGACCAGGTCGTTTCCTTGTCAGCCTTAGCAGCGGCGGCATTGGCATTTTCCAAGTAACGCTGGTCGAAACGGTTATTCTCCAGAATCCAGCGGATTATGGCTAACCCTAAGGCCCCATCCGTGCCCGGTTTCAGAGGCAGCCATTTCCATGCCTTACTGGCTACTTTGGTCAAGCGGGGATCGGCTACAGCCAGTTTCAGACGGCCGCTGACTAAGCCATCGGTGATTGGCTCACTTTCCTGCACCGGCCCGTAATTAGCCTCGAAAATGATCGTTCCCAGAACCAGGACGAATTCCACATTGGCCCAATCCGGGCGTGGTGTTTTCACTCCCCCGCTCCACTTGCCGTCTTTGTAGGCCATCGTCGAGCGCACCCAAGCCTTATTGCTTGTTTGACCGCATAAGGTCGTCTTTTCAATCCAGTTAATACTTCCCATTGCGTTATTAACAAAACGCTTGGTAAATTCGGTCCGGCCATTGTGGATACGGCCGACTTGGAAGAGAAATTGATTGTTCTTGGGACCAAAGTCCGGATGTTCCGGGTCAATCAGCACCTCTAAATGTTCTTTGTGCTTTTCCTGAAATTCTTTCACGGTCAGTTTCTTTTTTCGGATCTCCCCAACATCAGCAGCCAAATCGGAATAAACCTTGGCATCTCTTAGAGCCACAATGTCTTTCAGTCCGGGAACCTGCCGTTCCTCCCCAATGTCTTTAAACAACGGGCCGCCACTCACAATTTCGTCAACAGCCTGGTCAAAAGGTATAGTCTTCCATTTGCCAGATCCCCGAGCCCCGGCCCGCTTTAGGACCTTGCGCAAGCGGTAAGGATCATAGGTATGCTGAATCCCGGCTTGTCCTTTGGGACAAGCTTTGCCATCGACTTGGGCCGCGTCAACGGGAGATAAACTGTAGGGCAAATTAGGCATCAAGTTGGTTGCACTGTAGGGATTTCCATCTATTTTCGTCAAGATCCCATCATAGATCTTGGCCTTAACCATACAAGCGACGGTGCACTGCAAACACGTGGTGTATAGGATATTTTCCGGTTTAGCCAACTCATAAACTTCTCCCGTAGTTTCCGTGGCCGCATGAGCGACACCGATTTTGCCGAATATTCCGGTTTGGGTCGCTAGCAGCCCTGTCCCCCCAACAAAGGCGGTTGTCTTGAGAAAGTCACGCCGGGTGAGACCTTTAGGCTTCGATTTCATGTCTTTTTGTTTTGATTCCATGTCTTTCTTCCTCTCTTCCTCGATCACTGCTTGATTTCGCTTACTTTAATAATCGGGAGCAGTTCCCAAGCGATACTGAACAGCAGAACGGCTAAAGCGATGATACCCAGTGAACTCAAGATCTCAATGGCACTCGGGGCATAGTGGTAAACCAAGCGCGAATCGACATAAGCCTTATCCAAGCCTGAGATTTTAGGTACCACGTAAGCAGGCAACACCAAGTTGACGCGTACAGCGATGATCCCCAGGACAGTGGATAAACCGGCTAAGCCCTTTAAGCGAGCTGAATTACCTTTACGTGACCGGGCAATAAGGAGGATCGGTAAGACCGTCGCTAACCCTAATTGTCCCACCCAGAAAAATATCCCATACTGTCCGGCAATGACCGCTTTTAAAGACTCGGTATCGGCAGGAATCGCTCCATAAAGGCCGACCAAAAATTCCGCAAGCACTAAAACAAAGTCGATCCCAATGAATAAGACAAGCATACTACTGAGCGAGTTGAGTATTTCCGGTTTTTCCCTCTCCTCCTGGCCGAAAAAGGCATACAAGAAAGTCACCAAAGCAGACCCTGAAACCAAGGCAGAGACGATAAAGATAATCGGCACGATACTGCTGTTCCAATAAGGCATGCCTATCGACACGGCAAAAATGGAACCCGTCCCGCCGTGGACACCTAAAGCCAGAGGAATACCAATAATGCCCAAGATTTTCACCCAACGTTCGGATGTTCCTTTTTGCTTCCGGCGCCCCTCTTCCTCTTTGGCCACCCGATAGCCCAATGAGAGCCAGCGGGCTACTTTACTCCGAAAACCTTGAGCACTTTCCGCTAAAGCCGAGAGGTCATCCCGCATGACCAGCCACAGCTCCCCTACGACCAGAACAATATAGAGCAGGTAAAAGTGAATTTCCCATTCCAATACGGAACTCATGTTACGGTGAACCAAAGTGTACCAGAAACGCTCCGGATGACCGAGGTCAATCAGCACAAACGAGAGACCGGCAATTAAGGCAAATAAGGCACTCATGAGTGACAACCGGCCTACCTTCTCCAAAGCGTGCATCTTGAAAACATAGATCATAGTGGATAAGAGAAAAGAACCGGCGGAGAGTCCAATAAAGAAGATATAGAATACTACCCATAAACCCCAACTGAAATAACTTGTCAGGTTGGTCACGGACATGCCGTTGCTGAACCTGACACCTAAGGCCCAGAAACCAACAACCGTCAAGATGAACAACAATAAATAATATAGACGTTTCATAGTCATCCTCCTTTACTTTTAATGGGGACATTCCTCCGCGCCGCTCGCAATTATTTCTCAATCAGGAGGTGTGTCCCCTTTCCTTTAAACCAGATAATAGACATTCGGATTCGTGCCTAATTCCTCTTTAAGGCGCATGACCCGCGCACTGCCGATCAACTCTGAAACCAAACTTTGGGTGTCACTACTGTCACCAAAATAGGTGGCACGGCCTATGCAGGTCGTTACACACATGGGGAGTATTCCGGCATTCAGCCTATGCAGACAAAAATGGCACTTCCTGGTATTGTTAATAGGGGAGCGATTTTTTTGTCGTGGCCATTTCTCACCATACTCAAAGGACGGTTCTAACTCGTACTGTTCGCGCACCGGCGTTCCATCGGTGTAATACTCTCCCCAGTCAAAGGTCCTTGCTCCGTACGGACAAGCTGCAATACAATAACGACAGCCAATGCACTTATCATAATCAATGACGACAATTCCGTCATCCCGTTTGTAAGTGGCCGCGACCGGACAAACCTTGGTACAGGGCGGATTGGTACAGTGCATACAAGGACGCGGAAGAAAACGGCGGGCGACATGCGGAAATGTTCCATATTCCTCTTCAATCACAGGCCGGTAAACTACCCCCGGGGGAAGCTTGTTTTCCGCCTTACAAGCCACAGTACAGGAGGAACAACCGACACATTTACGCGTATCGATGACCATAGCCCACCTTCTTTGAGCGACAGGCTTTTCCATGGCCTTTTGCAGTTCTCGCTGCATGCGTAGGATAAGTTGATCTTGGGGAATTTTAACGGATAACGGTGTTATTTTTACCCTTTGTGTATCTTTGGACATGCTTTCCCCTCCCATCTGGTGAATGAGTCAGTTCGACATCTTTCTTACTATTATTATAGTGAAAACTAAACTTCGACACATGAGCAGGTCTCCTCAATTTTAAAAGCCTGGTATAGGGGATTTCCCCTATACCAGGCCATGCTCCATGGCGTAGCGAACCAATTTTGAACGGCTGGTAACCCCCAGCTTTTCTTTGATCCTTGTTTTATGATTTTCTACCGTTTTAACACTGATCACCAGTTTCCCGGCAATCTCTTGATTGGAATAACCAAGAGCAACGAGTTTTAAGACCTCACTCTCCCGGGTTGTCAGTTCCGTGACGACTGACCCTTTCTTTTCGTCCTCCCGGTGAAGCGCTTTCGTAACCAAATAGCGCTGTAAGCCAATGTCCACGTAGAGTTCCCCTCGATAAACCGCTTGTATGGCACTTAATAGTTCCACATCGGCCGCTCGTTTCAAGACAAACCCATTGCCACCGGCTGCGAGCACCTTTTCCATGTACAAGGCCTCCTCGTGCATGGTCAAAGCCAGGATCTTTTGGTCTGGACTGGTCTCTTTAATCTTCTTAATCGCCTCGATGCCATCCATACCCGGCAGACCGAGATCCATCATGACAATATCCGGTGCCCATTGTTTGGCCAATTCTATCGCTTCTTCCCCGGTAGAGGCCTCCGCAAGTACTTCTATCTCACCATTACCCTCAAGCAAGAGCCGCAAGCCCTTGCGCATCACTTGGTGATCATCGACTAATAACACCGTGATTTTGGCCATGTTTGAACGCCTCCCCCGGTATCTTAACGTAAATCGTTGTTCCCTGACCCGGTGATGATTCAATCTGAGAGCTGCCGCCGAGAACCATAACCCGCTCTTGGATACCAAATAGACCGTATTTTCGTTGTCCCACCCGTTCAGCCAGTACTTGCGGGACATCAAAGCCCACGCCATCGTCTTCAATGGTTAGGCTAATATCCCCAGAGTGTTGATTGAGGATAATGCTGACCTGGGTGGCTCGGGCGTGGCGGGCAACATTCGTCAAAACTTCCTGCACAATCCGATACAGAGAACTGGCGACCTCGCGTGTTAGTTCGAATCCCACATCATCAAGGGTTAGATCCACTTCCATCGAGTAGCGCGACTGGAATTCTTGCGCATAGTGAGTGATTGCCTGACCCAATTCTCCATCATCGAGGACATAAGGCCTCAATTCGGTCACGAGACGCCGAATACCGTCAAATGCATCATCTAAAACATGCCGAACCTCTGGCAGCCTCATCTTTATTTCCTCTAAGTTTTGCGCCTCCTCGGCATACTTTAACCCAAGCCTCAAGGAAGCCAGAGATTGACTCGTCTCATCATGCAGTTCGCGTGCCAGGTGGCGGCGTTCTTCCTCCTGCACTTGCATCACCTTTTCGGTTAGCCCCCGGCGCAAGGTGCAGAGATCCTCGATTTCCTGAGCCGACTGCTCCATCTTGTGGATCATGTGGTTGAAAGCCTGCGTTAATTCGCTCCCCTCATCTTTAATCGGCCAAGCTGGAACACGGTAAGACAAATCGCCCGTAGAAACCACGCGTGTAGCAGCAATCAGCCTCCGATAAGGAGTGGCGAGAATACGGGAAAGGATAAAAGCCAGGATAATGCCTACAAACAAAACGGCAAAGGTCGTGACAGCCAAACCGGACAACATCTTTGCCTTAGCCTGGACCAAACCCTTTTCTGACATGCCGATCCGGACAGTCCCCACTTTACCACCGGAAATCGGTATAGCCACATCGCGGATTAAACCTTCTTCTGTGGATAAAACTTCAATATGATCGGATTCACTGGGGTTAACCCGGTTCACCCCAAGAAGACCGGCGGGTAAGGCATTACCAAAAGTATCTACCAGAACATTTTGCAAAGGATCCACCAGGAAAATATAGCGGATATTTTGATTACTGTTCTTGATATCCCGCACCAAGGTATAGAGCTGGAAAAGATCTCCCCGATAAATGTAATCCGGTCCCCTGTCGGCAATATACTTCGCCGTAGAAATCGCTTCTGTATCCAATTGCTGATTCAGAAACGGACTGATACTCCGTTCTGCTTGAAACATAGCGGCACCGGCCAGCAATAAAAGCAGACCAACCACAAGACCAATAATTTTCGCCCGTAGGCTGACACCTAAAACCATGGTCCCAGCTTTTACTAGCCAACGCCTCACTTGTCTCCCTCCCCGATCTGCTGAACCAGTTTCCTCACTGAATCATAAAGTTTGTCATCTAATAACTGAAATTTGTCAAATCCGGCGGCCTGCAAGGCTTCCTGCCCAGACTCCTCTTGATCCATGTCCAGAAGGGCTTCTTGAATGTTCAATAAAGTCTGTTCGTCAAGCCGGGGGCTTGCCACGACAGGGTTATTGGTATACTGCGGAGAAATGTCTATGACCCTGATCGCACTATTTAAATCAGGTAATTTAGCCAACGCAGCAGTAAACGTAGTGCTGTCAACTGCCGCCGCATCGACCAAGTGATCCCTTACCGCTGTGATCGAATTAATATGGCCGAAGGTGTAGATGTAACTGCTGAAAAACTTCAGACCCCCCCGGTCTTTTATTTTACTCAAAGCATAAAGGGCACCGGAAGTGGACTGCGGGTCAACAAAAGCAAAACTATGACCCTGAAGTTGGTCCCAGTTTCGAATCCCTGTGCTGGCATTGACAATAATCAAAGACTGATAATAAGGTAATCCGTTGCTAATCGGTACCGCTACAAGACGTTCCCCGAAACTGTCTTTGCCAATCGCATACGAAGAAGAGCAGACAAAAGCGATATCCACCTGTCCTTCCCGGATCAGATCGTCAACTTCTTTGTAGGTTTTTCGTTGTACTAGCTCAACGGGTCTATGCAGCTTTTCAGAAAGATAATTCGTAAGGGCCTGATAGCGGGCTATACTTTGAGAAGGGGACAGTCCGGTGGCCAAAGCAACACGCAGAGTTGGATTATCCGATTTCGCCGGACTAGAGTTAGGCTGAAGATTTGAGAGAGTGATTTGCTTGTACGTTGTTGACCCCGAACAACCGACTGTAAGAATCATGAGTGTCAGTATAGAAAATACTAAATAAAACCTCTTTTTTCCCATATCATTACTCTCCCAATAATAATCTCTATAAGTATGCATATGCGGAGAAATTTCATACTCATTATACAATTATTCGACAATAGGATTCATTTCCCTTCAACTTTGGTTCCGGTAAGTAACTCATCGGTATGGCCAATCGCTTGCATGATCACTTTTGCTCCAACCAAAAAAGCGCTGTATTGCCTAACCGGACAGCCAGTGACATAATTAGAGCATCGGCATCATGGTTTTCCATCTCAGAAGTGATTTTCAAGAACGGAGGAGTGATTACGCTTGATTAAAGCAATTACACCGGAGGACATCTCGAACCTGTTTCCCTTTTTCCTGGAGACAGGTATGGACAATGTCGTGCACAGTATAGCCAAAATACCTGCCGGCGCCTGTGCCTTCTTAGAGGGAGACCATAGTTCTCACGTCGCATTTGTCTTAAAAGGAAGTCTGCGCGTGATAAAGATCGGAGAATCCGGACGGGAAATCCTTCTCTACAGGGTTTTGCCCGGAGAGAGCTGTATCCTGCAGCTCTCCAGTGTGTTGGCCGGTGTCGGTTATCCGGCTACAGCTATCGTCGAAAACGAAGCAGAGGCAGTTATGATCCCAGCCGAACGCTTCAAGCACTGGATTAACGAATCTCAGTCCTTACGGGATTTTGTCTACGGCAATTTAACTAAACGCATTTCTGCCATGATGGCCCTCGTTGAAGAAATTGCTTTTAAACGCATGGACGTGAGATTGATCGAGTTGCTTCTCAGCAAGACATCCGCCGAACAACGAGTGATTAAGATGACTCACGAAGAAATCGCTGGGGAATTAGGTACCGCCAGAGAGGTTATCAGCAGACTGCTCAAAAACCTGGAAAACGACGCTTTCCTAGAATTGTCCCGAGGAAAAATTGAGCTGACCAACAGAAACGGACTGCAAAGTATTTTAGCAGATATGTGACTTTATCACGGAAAACCAGGTCTCCTTAAGTTATCATAGGTTTAGCAACTTTAAGCTTTAAAGGAGGAAAACCCCATGAAAAAGAATGAAGGTGGCCTGGATCGCTTTATCCGCCTCATCATCGGTCTTATCGTCTTGAGCCTCTGGTTCGTCCTGGACGGAAGTGCCACATACTGGGCGCTGCTTGGAT
>JAJZPA010000076.1 GCA_021811425.1 Bacillota bacterium
CCTCTGATGCTTCGTCGAAGGAGATGGAGTCATATACACAATCCCATCAATGTATTCTAATCTACTCTCGGAATTTTCCCTGAGTTTATTATATTCAGCGATTGTAATGACTTGAGGTTCAGTTAAACCCACTATAAACACCCCTCATCTGCCAAGACGATGTATTTTCCATATTATAACACAATTTTACCTGTACATTCAAAAATTTTTTGACGATTCTTATTCGTTAAAGGGCCTTTGAAGAAACGGGCTCCGCGTTCAGAACCGTTATTGTCAAAGGGAGACAACGCGATTTCACCCCTACTCACCACTCAAACTCAACCTGACGCTTCTTTTTCAGTTCTTCCTCCAGGGGGTCAATGTGGTAGGAGCCGTGTTCAATCTTTGAGGTCATGTAGTCTTTGCCTGCAAAAGGCCTAAGGCGCAGGCTATAGACGGCCGGGAAGTAAGCAAAGATCGCGTCTTCCGAGAGGGCTGTGAGGCAGATCATTTGGACGTTGTTGCTTTCCGCCAGTTGGAAGATCAGGTTGAGGACATGGGGAGATGAAGCGATGCCAAAGGGATTATCTGCCAGTATCGCTTTGGGCGGATTATGCAAACTGGACATCTTGCTGCGGGTATAACTGAGAATCGCCATAAACATGGCCATATACCCGGCATAACGTTCCCCGCCCGACCATTTTTGTACCTCCTCCCAAGCACTGAAGTAAGGGCTGGTCGGGTGCTGTTCCGGCTTTAAGACGCGGACAAAGGCTTGGTCCAGGCCGGATAGGACGTTTAAGATCTGGCGCGAAGACATTTTGCGTTCGATAAACTTTTCTTGTTTTTCCTCCGTCTCCCCTTCCTGGGTCAGACGTTTCAGTTCTTTGATCAGGTCATCGATGTAGGCTTCCATCAGAGCGGGCGCTTTATCCGCTTCGATCTCTTTTAGCTTGATCTGAACCGCATTGACCCGCCGCCCGGCATAATACACTTTGACATAGCGGTCGATCATTTGCATTTCCTGCGCCACCCTTTCCACCTGCTTGATGGAGCGCCTGACGAGTTCCTGTTTGTTTCTTTCCGCTTCCTTTAGTTCAAACGCCGCTTTTTCTTCATATTGGGCAATAATTTCAAAGCTCTTGGCGAAGCTTTGCTCTACGGCCTCCAGTTGAAAATGCCGCTCTTCATCCGCAACCAGATGGCTGACGAAGCGATCCATCACGGTGTTTCCCTGCTCCCGCAGGATTTGGGCATAGTTGCGAAAGGATTTTTCTACACCTTCCCTCAGCCTCTGACTTTCCTTCTGGGCTGACTGCAGGCTCTTGCTCCAGGCTTCAATGGTCAATGCAAGTTTGTCGCGCACGTCGTTCCAATCAGCCGCAGCTAAGACTTCCGCATCCGGAGGCACTTCAAAATTCTTCAGACCGGCGGCCAGGCTATCCAAGGCTCGCGTCAGCAAGGTTTTGCGTTCTTGCGTGTCGTTGGCAATTTGATGCCATTCCTCGACCTGAGTTCTCAGGGCGTCTAGTTCCCGCGCGATCCGAGCTGCTTCGGGTTCCAGATCTTCAAAGGCTGTAGCGGGCCCCTGCCCATAAGCTTGTTTGATGCGGGTCTCCTTTTCCAACAGCTGGCCCAAAAGACGATCAATCACACCTTGTGAGGCATTGACACGCTCTTGCCACCTACCGCTCTCTGCGTTGAGCTTCTGAAGTTCGGCTTCCTGGCGGTCGATTGCCTCGTCTGTGACAGGGTACTTGGCCTCTTCTACGTCCGCAAGTTCTAACTTCAATTCCCGGTTAAGGCGTTTTAAAAGCTTCTCGCTCTCCGCAAGATTGTGCCGGATGGCTTCTTCCCACTGCGCAAGTTCAGAATGAGCCTGAGCAAATCCTTGTTCGCTCACTTCCCAGACAGCTTTCGCCTCCTCATAGCTTGTCTCGTGTTCAGGCAGAACTGAGCGCTCGGGCACTGGCACAGAATTCAGCTCTTCTTCTCTTCTTATTTTAAGGTTTTCGAGGTCTTTGAGTTTTCGTTCCCCGTTGAGATATGCTTCCCGGGTTTGTCCTAACTCGCTTTCCTTTTGCCGCAGTTCGTACGCCAGGCGCTGCTGTTCCAGCAAAGCTTGGTTGTGCTCAGCATATTTTTGCCTTCGATCAAGGAAATCCTTCTGCCAGGCTTGAAACCGCTCCAGATCCCGCTCCCGGACATTCTCCGCTTTGTGCTTCTCATCTAAGCGTGTGAGTGTCTCTTCCAGCACGCGCTCGGCTGTCGCTTTCTCTGCCATGAGTTTATCGCTCTGACTGCGGGTGCGATCCAAGTTTTCTCTTGCCTCGTCAATTTGAACGCTCAGGCGAGGAAAATAGTCTGAAGGATAAAGTCGGAAATAGCCTTCGGTCTGTTCCTGGAGCGTCACCAACTGTTCTTCTGTCACCTGAAGGTTGCCCAGAAGCTCCATTTTGCGTTCAATCTCAGTCTCCAGCTCCCGCGCCCATTCCATCCGGGACTCACCGGAGAGTACATAACGATACCCTTTGTGCCAGAGAAGATAGGCCGGGCCGCCGATGGGCAAAACTTTGGCTGGGGCGGATTCCCCGTTAGGCACTAATTCCGGACGACGGACCAGAAGCGGAACAGGGGAGTTCAGGAGTTCACTCTGTAGCGTCGGACTGCTTTCCAAACGCTTGAAGTCCTCTTCCGCTAGGATCAGCGCATAGGGCAGAAGGGGCTGATGACGCAAATAGGCCTCACAGACCGCTTCTTCTCCCTGTTCTGCCAACCATTTGCTTCCGGTTTGAGCCGGTATCCGTTGCTCCTCCAGAAGCTGTTGCACTTTAAGAATTTCCCGGTTGGGTACATAGCTATCGGTGTCCCGGAGAAGGCTAAGTTGGCTTTTGCCCTCTTCCAACCGCACCCCTTCCATGCGGATCCGATCCCGAAGGGCCATTTTCTTACGGATGATTTCCGCTGCGATCCGACTGTGCTCAGCCTGAGGCTGTAAACAGTGGATGGAAAAAAGACCCAGAGCTTCTTGCAAATCGGTTGTGGCCCGCTTTGCTGCTTCTGTTTCTTTCTCTAAGTCGCTCAGCCGGTGTTCACGCTCCAGGAGCGTGAACGTCAGCGTCTTTAAGCTTTCTTCCCGTTCCTTTTGCTCGCGGACCAAGGTCCTTCGTTTTGCTTCCAAACCCCGGAGCGTTTCCCGGATGCGCTCCAGGTTAGACCCAAGGTCTTGTATAGCCTGCTCCGGATCTTCCAGCCAGCCCATATTTTGATAAGCCCTTGCCAATTCATCCCACGTCTTTTGATGACGCTCCAGAACCGCGTCCAGTGAAGCGATCCGTCCGACCAAGCCCTTGTCCGTCTGGCGTAAGCCCTCCAGCGCCTTCGTTAATCCTTGTTCTCGCTGCAGCAGCGCTGCATTATCCGCTTTCAGACAAGCATACGCTTCCTGGATTTCTGTGTGCAGATCCGTGAGTACGGCGCGAAAAGTCGCCCGAGAGCGATCCCGCTCCAAGAGCTTATCTTCCTCTCCGAGAGCCAGAAGGTCTCTCTGCTTTTCATACCCTTGATTGGCCGCTAAGAGCGTCGCCCTCTCCAGGTAGATATTCACGCCCCGACTCTGACGCCAAAGATAATCCAGCTGAACCCCGCGTTCCCTGATAATCTCCAGGTGTTCCTGAGCCTGGCGGCGCTCCCGCTCCGCAGTCTCTTGCTCGCGCAGCAAACGCACGTAGGGAATGCTCTCCGCTAGGTAAAGCAGCCTCTGCCGCTCCTGCTTTTTGGCGGCCAGCGCTTCCTCAATTTGGCTTAGGTCCTGACCGACACTCTCCCATTCCTGTTCAACCCGGTTAAAAAGGCGACGCAGGCGGCGTTTCTCTTCCCAAAGGGCTTCCCGGTTTTGCGCAAACGTACGCACCGCGCTCAAAACCCGCTCCCCCTCTGTACGCAGGAGCTGAAAATCCCGGAGGTTCTTTTCCAACTCCGGCAGACGGATTAGGCTTTCATTCACCTGCTGAAAAGCTTGCGCCAGGCGTTTGGCATCTTCCTCTCCGTTAAAAATCGCCTCTTCCACAGCAGGGATGAGAATCGTGTCCAAGAGTTGGCGCGAGGTTTTGGCCTGGGCGAAGAACTCCCCGACTCCGCCTTCAACATTATTAGTCTGCTTAATATTTTTCCACTCTTTTTCAAAGAGGCCGTAACTCTCCAGGTCACGAAGATAGGCCCGCCGTTTATCATCCCGATCATAGATAGAAATACGCGTCTCGAAGTTGCGCGGAATCCCTCGCAGCAAACTCAAAAGTTCAGAATAAGACAAGGGAGTTTTATCCTGCACAAGCGCTATATTTTTGATATCAAAGTCGTTGGGCTGGCGATACTGAAGCGTGTAGAGAAAGTATTTCAAACGCTCATCTTCGTCATTGCCGCGTGTAAAACAAAAACCCGTGGTGAGAAAGGCTGGTCCCTCCGTATCCAGCTTCCACTCCACCAAAATATGTCCGGTATATTTTTTGCCGGCTAAAAGATCGGCCAAAGGACGTTTGTTCAAGGATTCATTGGGCAAAACCACCTGCAGGAGGAGTTGGATCAAAAGCGTTTTGCCGCCGCCATTGGCCAAGTTAATCAGGGTATTCTGACCGTTAAAGCGCAAGAGTTCGTCAGAATAGATCTTCTTGCTGGCGTCATATTCGATATTCGTGAGGCGGGCACGCCAAAGGTACGGCATTAAGCCTCCTCCTTGCGCGCGCAGAGCAGGGAGAGAAGTTTCTCCTGCCGGTTGCGGTCAGAGTAATATTTGCGCACCATCTGCTCCGTCTTTTGCGTCAGATAGATCTCCCGCTCCTGTTCGACATGAGCCAGCCCGTCTTCCTCTAAAAACTTGGCAACCTTAAGGATAAAACTGATCCGGTTTTTACTACTACGCCGCAGTGCCTTAAGCTCCGGATCGTATTCCGGCATATCTTGCCAGAGTTCGACCGAACTCAGCAAATTCGTCTCCCACTCTTTTTCCCACTCCGGAAGTTCCGGGACAGCGGCCAGGCTCTGCAGCCGTTCTGAGACGAACTGCTCCAGGTCACCGGCCGTCACATAGCTCCGGCTTACTTCACTGAGACTGTCTTCTCCGTAAAACATAGCCAAGAGAGAAAGAATAACAAAATAAGCGAGGTAAAGCTCCCGGTTGACCGTAAGCCCCAGCCGCTGCCGTAATTCCTCATTGGTATAGCCGAAAAAGCGGTTGTCCAAGTTGGGAGACAGGTAAAGAACATAGAGAGACTCTAAGATTTTCACCTCCGCCAGGGGTTCGATAATGTTCGTCAAGAGCCCCTGAACTTCCAGGTCGGTCTTATAGGTTTGGACAAGCTGGGGATATTCTTCCGCGTGCACTTCGCCTTTCTTCACAAGTTCGAGAAAAATCGTGAAGGCACTGGCTACGGTTTCCGCTTTATAGGATTCAAACACCGGAATCACTCCCTTGCGGGCAAGCTGAGAAACGGTAGTCCGTCACTCTGCTGCCATTTTCCAATCTAAGTTCCCGCGGAGTTGCCGCCACTTCCACTTCCCCCAACGCGGCCGACTCCGGGTGCTCTTCGACATATTTTAAGAGTAAGAAGGGGAGGTTCCCCGTTTCCGAATCGATAATCTTGGCCTTCATCGCTTCATCCAGCGTCAAGGGAATCCTGCCCATTTGGTGAAGTTGGACAAGAAAGGCATAAAACTCAACTTCAGCAATCAACCGTACGTACACCTCTCCGGCGAGAGACTGCAAAATGCTGCTCAGCATTTGTTCCTTTTGTTCCCGGAGGGAACCCAGCACGATCTCCAGATAATGGAGGGTTCGCTCATCCCTTTGGTTTTTAAGCAAGCGCTCGCGCTCGACGGCACGCTCTAAGTCGTCAGCCGCCGGACCCAGAAAGACGTCTTCCGCCTCGCTTTCTTCTCCTTTGAGCCGCTGCGGTTCCAGTACACGCAAAATATTAAACGAGGGCTGGCGTTTACATTGGAACAGGGGGTTGAGGACCTGGCGCAAGGCTTTTAGCTCGGGATTATCGCTAACCACCCGTTCGACAAAATCGCGCTCGAAGTTAATCTTGGTGCGGAAGCTATTGGCTAGGCTATCCAGCATCGCCTCTTCGAGCAGCGCTCCCAGAGAAAGCTTACTGGTGAAGAGGCGGTTATGTTCATTGACCACGAGGTCTAAGCGTTTGGCGACAAGGACAAGCTGGTCAAAGCTCTCCCTCTCCTTGCCGGTCAGCTCCCGAAAGCGATAACCCTCCACGGTCTCTTTGAGCAGGCCCTGCAAAGAGGAAAAAACCTCCTTTTCTCGGCTCAGCTGTTCGGTTACTTCACCCATGAGGGTCATATAGTTGGCCATACTCACTTCAGAGACGTTACGCAAGACGAGTTGCCTGATCCGCTCCAGCTTGGCCTGTACCTCCCGCACTTGGACATAAAGGTCATCGACCGTGCGCAAAGCCTCCTGAAAGACTCCTTTTTCAATCTGTTGGCGCAAGTAGAGCTGGGAAATACTAATGCGCAATTCCTTATAGATTTCTTTCGTCTTGAAGAGCAGATCCAGGCCGGCGTCCGTCAGGCGAAAACGCATCGTGCCGTGAATTTCGTAGCTGGCCACTTCGATCAAGGCGAACTTGCAGCGCACATCCTGGCCATTCTCCAGATCTTTATATTCTAAGTCGAAAGGCCGGCCATTATTGCGCAAGGCATCCAGAAAATAGTAGGCCATCTCTACACTTTCACTTTCGGCCAAATCCGCGCCATAAACATCTGCCACTACCCGGCGCAAGAAACGGGCGATATCTTCGTGCTCACAGTAATTGCGCCCAATGAGCATGTTTTCCAGGATTAGGAGTAGGACGCCAAAGCCGAGGCTTAGGGCGTCGTATTGATTATACTTGCGATTATTGTTCAAAGCAAACAGCGGCTGAAACAGGGCAATATTTTGAATACGTCCGGCAAACCCTCTTAATTCTTCTCCCACGGTGACACCTCTCCTGAGCGGCTGAAGAACTGATAATTCAAACCTTCTTGCGGGATATAGCGTTTCTGAGCGAGCAGAGTTCCTATTTCCGCACGTCGCATCGGCGAAAAAAATTGCAGGAAGCTCTCCGCATATTCCGGATGGAGTTTTTGCGCTTTCTCACGTCTCAAAGGAGCGCGCTCTCCATAAAGCCGTAAAAGCGCTTCATAACCAAAGACCAGGGGCTCAATGCGGTAGCCCGGAAAGGCTGTCGCGAGCGCACCAAAAATATCCAGACCTTCCGGATCCAGATCTCCAAAATAGAGGACGCTGAGATTGTCCTGTGATAAGCCCTGTATCTCCTCGACAAAAGCAAAGCTGCTGACGATCTTGCGGCCTTCGCCATAGATCAAAAGGTCGAACTCCTGCTCTCCCAGCCGGCGCACACCGGCTCGCCAAGAACGTTTGATACTATAAAACGTGTCTTTGTTCTCAACAATAAGCGCAGTGTAAGGAGCCGGAACCTCCGGCAGAGATAAGGTCCGCTCGGGAAGCGATGCTTCTTGGGCATAGGCAGACTGCTCGCGCACCTCTCGATAATCGACGTAAAAAAAGGGCTCGCAGGTGACATAACAGGACAGGTCTTCCAACTTGAGGCCAACCCGTTGCAGAAACGTACGTCCCTGGGAACTGAAGAGAAACTTCTCATCCCGGAAGATTTGAAAGGAACGTTCATTCACGGACATGGCCTGTGCCAAACTGGCTTGGAGGGAAGGATTCTTCAAAAAAGAATTCAAGGCATCGAGATATTCCCGGTCTTCGCCGAAAGCCCGGGGAGACTTCCGATATACTTCGCTTTTAATGAGAGGATGCATTCCCAATAGCCTGTCCCAAGATTCCCCAGCTAGGGAGTCGGCCACTTTGCGGTACCGATTATGCAAGGTTGGTAACCGCCCGTTGCTGCCGGAAGCTTTCACCGCCTGGAGTGTTCCCTCCCGGCACAGAGCCTCGATAACCGCGGCAAAAGCGGGGTAGCCGCCAAGACGGGCATACTCTTCTCCCAACCGGTCATACACCCGATCTTCCAGGCTGGAACTCGCCAGTGTTTTCTGCTTCGTAGCGGCAATCAGTTCCTTAACGAATTCAAGCATGCTTAGTTCTCCTCGGGGGTTCTGAATTTAGGGTTTCTTAAGTTCATGATTTGTTCTTTGTAAAGAAAACCCGGCTTGTGCCGAGCCTTTGGCGACAGCAGAAGCCGAGGTTGCACTTATGCCACCACAAAGATATACTTTCTGACTGGTATCAGAAAAAATTCGGCACTTCGACCATGAATTCCTTCTTTATATAATATCTAGGTTGGCGTCCAGCAGGCAACTTTAATGGTTTAACTCCTTGCTAGGTTGGTAACGCTCAATATTCTTTGCTCAAAATCATGTATGGTAGAGCGGGACAGGATCAAATTAGCCCCGACATCAATGCCTTGCTCCCTGGTTCTAACGATGAGTTCGCTTAGCAGCTCCGCCGCTGTGGTATGACTATGCCGCTGGACATAACAATCCGAACAAGCCAAATCGCAGCGAAAGGTAACTGCCCAATGCACGGTTTCCAGCACGCTGAGTACTGAGCCGGATCCCCAAATCCAAAACCAATGATCATCTTATCCACCCATTTTCACTTAAAACAAAGGCGCAATGCCCTAGAAGCGATTTTCAGAGGACCAATGAATCACTCAAGGTCTCTACGAAATGCATAAACCCGGATATTTGATCAACAAGAGTTTCTGTCAGTGAAGCTACACCCTTGACCAATGGCTCCATCTTGCGCCAACGCAACTCGGATCCATAGGCATGGCGAAACATATGTCGAAAACGTCGGTATTCGTCTAATTCCTCGGCTATATCGCGAGATATAATCCTTGGACGGATCTCGGGAATTGTAACTGTCATTGAGTGTAATAATTCGCGGTGATAATCTCCACCCGGTGGTTGACTACCATCAAAAGCTCTTGAAATCCGCTCGAATATGGATTCGACGCCGGTAAAATAATGGTGCAAATAGCCTGCACAAGCCATAAGGTCAGATCCTCTTAACGGACCTTTGTTATTTTCTAAAGCTTTGGCTACTTCCTCAATGTCTTTCACCAAGTTTTGTATTGAGTTCAAGTCATCCTTAATATCGACAACGAGTTTTTTGTACTGTACCCGTCTTTTTTCTGCACTCGTCACAACCGCACCCCATCTCTTATGATACGTTCTTTCATACTGTCCTGAGCAAACTCCAACTGTATGAAATCTAAAGGAATAGGTTCAGCAATGTTTTCGGCTATCCGATAGGCCTTAAAATACTGTTCTTCGGGCAGCCCCTTTACGGCAATATCAATATCTGACTCCTCTTCAAATAAATCGGTTGTCAGTGAGCCAAATAGGTAAACTTCCACGTCGGGAAATGCGCTGTTCAGAGCCAAAGCAACCTTTTTCGCTTTTTCGCAAGCTTCTGCATAGTAATTTAGTCGACGTTGTTCCTCAGCTTCAATTTTTGATTTATTTCCGGCGACATATGGGGAGATATCCATACTCAACGCCTCCGCCATGTAAACTTCCTATATATACCATATCATAATTACCATCAACAGACAATGGGAATTTGCCCATGACAGTCCACAAGAGCATCCGCTCCTGCATCGGACTCGCTCATTCGTCCCATTCATCATAGTCGGGGTATTGTTCGACAGCCGTACCGCGCTGGCAACAAGTATTAACTCACTCTGCCGTTAGACCACAGCATTTTTTGTATTTTTTGCCGCTGCCACACGGGCACGGATCATTGCGTCCCAGTTTGTAACTTGCGACTCTCGGCATATCTCTTTCTTTCTTCCGTAAGCTACGCTTTACGCCAAATTCTTTCATCTTCGCATAACGGCTCTTCAGTAACCCCAAACCGCGCACATGTTCGCGATAGCGAGCATAAACCTGCTGAATCTCAGCTTGGTCGATCGCATTGCAGAATTCTATCTCGTAATCCCCCGTAGCCAAAGAAACCCTTAAAACAAATTGAGGCTCCAGCTTATCCCTATCGGAAATTATGTTGATAAAAGAAAGGATAGCCTCATTGCATTTGCATTTAGGGTTGGAGCAGTACTGGTCATCGACAAAGTACTCTCTATCCTTGTACTCAAAGATGAACGCTTGAGCATCTCTCTCACCATAAACCTGAGCATAACTAAAGCACAAACCATCGGTGACCTTCTCATCATCAAGCCAATCCAAGACCTCATCGTTTCCAGATTTTTTGGCTAGTTTTGCGCGCGTCCTAAATGTTTCTTTTAATGATGCATCCAAACCTGCGACAAATTCCTTTAACAGTCCTTCGCAATCTACGTTGACGTTCTCGCACTGTAGTTCGCTTACTTCCCATGTTTCAGTATCCAGGCTGAGAGAAAAGAGCTTCCCTAGGAAACTGCCACTTTCGTTGACTTCGTTAAATTCCAGTCGTATTGTTGCACAGTTACAATCAGGAACTGTACAGTACTTATCCACAATCGCAGCTTTGAGACCATCATTAAAGCGAACGACGAAAACCTTATCTTTGTTGTTCCTGTGTTGTGCATACTCATCGTGCAGTTTAAGTTTCAACGTCAAATCCGTCAATCCTTCCTAACTTCTTACCCTGGGCAATCGTTGAAAACCATTTCACGACCGTGAAATTTTTGATCAAATTCTTTGATAGAAGATTCCCCAATCTTTTGGCCCGGAGCATCAAAAGCCAAGGCCAGCGTCCACCAGTCATAGGACTCGCTGTACATGACATCATAATATTTTTCCATGAGTACTTCCCAGCCGCCTGGGATATCATAGGCGTCCACGTGATAAGATATTGTAGTATAGATGTAAATACATCCTACGCTTCTCGGTTATGGTATCGCCTTTGTAGGGACGCTCTTGAGTATAAGTCCACTCTATAGGAACGGTATATCCATAGGTATTCTGTTCATAGTTTTGAAAATGGCGAATCTCATCATATACTGCCTCCAATTGTTTGCAGACCAAGGCCAGCGATATCCGGACTCCCACCAAAAATTTCAGGTGCTCACGGTACAAACAGTTAATATTGGCTTCGCTATAGAATCCGCGGTCCATGACGAGCTTGATTTTCCCTAGTCCAAGGACATCCAGATCGGCAAGTAGGTTTTTTACGGTTTTGACATCGGGTATGTTTCCAGCAAGTTTGCGGAAGTAAAACGGCAAACCCGATTCTTCTCCGAAAACAAGCAAAAGGTTGAGTTGAGCAAGGCGATCGTTTGCTTTGTTTTTTCCGTACCGGATCTGCTTCAGCATTTCAGAGTAGCTGGAAATACTGGTGCTGTCATAAGCCCAATACTCCTTTTCTATACGTCGATTGCCTTGGAGGCGAAAAAACTGTGCAACGGCTTCATCAGTTATCGATGCGAACAGCTCGCTGCTCCGTGGGGATGAAATATCTTTGCCATAGGGGTGATGATGGGTAAGTCCCCATTTTTCAAATCGGTATAGCGGGGGAACGGCGTACTGTCGGCTACTATTACATAATGACCTGGTGTGCCACCCGTTGGTTCTTGAAAAACAGCCTTAATGTCTCGTCCGTGATATTGAGTTTCGATATTAATCCCATACAAAATACACTCGTATACTTGATCCATGGTTATCATTCGCTCGCCCATGCGTTCAAGGGCGTGAAGGGAAGGTTTAATACTCGGCATTTTCTAAAACGAAGTTCTTAATTCGCTTGGCGCTCTCGATTGCCTGCCTTGTATCCTCCTCGGTGACCTCAAAATGAAAGGGATATCTAACTTGAACCCCATAATCGGTTAAACTAATACAATCATCCTCTAAACTTGATACACGGGTGATATATAAACGGCACTGATGATTGAGAATGAGAAGGTCATGGGTCTTTAGCAGTTCGCCACCATTCAAGGCAATAAATCCTTTGAGGTATTTTTCAGCCGACTGCTGACAATGATAGCAAATAATCTCAAATGGAGCCGGATGCATCTTTAACAAAAAGAGAGCAGATTGCAAGTCTGCTTCTGCGAAGGCAAACCACTCTTGGGACACAAGCTTATTGTTCATAGACTTTTATCCCTTCTCGTTCAATCTTGAACTCTAAGGTGGTCGGTAAGATGGCTCTTTCTGCAAATTCGTTTTCTTGATACACAAGAATATCAACGGGCAACAAAACGGTTGAGGCTATCGATTTTCTAATTTCACGCGTAATGATTAACTTTCTTTTTGCAGTCTCTCGCGTAATAACGCAAACATCAATATCACTTTCTTTAGTTGCCGTACCTTTAGCCTGGGAACCAAACAGAATAATAGCGGTTGCAGGAGTCGCTGCGCGAATTTGATCTACTAACCGGGTGATATCTTCAGACGTGATGTTATCCAATAGTTCCACCATCCTCATTGGCAATATTTGTTAACATCATTATAAAGGATACGGGATTCAGTTATCAAGTATCAAATACGCATAACCGCCTCGCCACCAAAGCAAAGACCCAAGGGCCTTAAATGTCTGTTTGCCTCCAGGTTGCCAAAAGTTTACTTCGTCAGGTTTAATATGAGCCAGGTAATTGTACCAGGTGGTGTCTGTAACCCCGACATATATTTTCATTTTCATCCTCTCCGTTGCATTTGGCACTGGGTGCGTGCTGCATCTCCTGCCCTATACGAACGCTCGAACTTCCTTCGACATCCAAATATTGTTCCTTTTCTCTCTCCGCAACAAAAATCCTTCTTTATCCAATAAGATTCGTCCCCATTTTCCAAATATTTAAGCGGGAGTAAACTTGTCCAAGCTGTCCCTATTCTTAATGCCATCTTACCACCCCTCTCAGACATTCTTTTGCAACCCTGAATGCTGTCAATGCCTGCACTTGAAACACAAAAACGCTCCATCGGTTTCATATACCGAACGAGCGGATTTTTACTTAAACACAAAGATGAAATTACTAACCAAAACTTCAATTACGCCTGAAACGCTGTTATGCTATATGACAAGGCATCGTTCCTGACGTAACATTTTCGGGTGCAATTGCCCTGTGTTGAGAATTAGACGATAGTCAAATTTGCGACTCTTCCGGATTTTCTTCAAGGGCGTCTACGCTATGCCTCAATGCTATGCGAACGGGAACGGGAACAGGATGCCAAGAAAGTTCTGACCGGCCTTTTGTCCGAGAAAAGCATCGATGAAGAAACCCGCTGGGAGGCCATAGAGCTCCTTGAAGACCTGGGTGAAGACTTGGACGAAGATTAGGACCGATGCTTCTGGAAGAAAGCTCCTAACTAATCTTAATTATCGAAGGAACATCGCAGCTTTCCGCTATTTCTAATTCTGGATTTTCACAGGTTCAAACCGTTACTGTATTTCAGTGCAAAGTACCAAAAAAATCAAACCTCAAATATTTTGAAAGACTGGTTTTAGATCAACTCTTAAGTCCGGAAAAACAGTCACTGGAATTAAATCTGTTTCAGTGAAGAATTCCGGCCTACCGTATCTGTTGATTGACTGTAATGTGAATACGCTAATGAATTTACCGTCCGATTCTACGATCCAATATTCTCTTACTCCGGCTTTTTCGTACCGATTGAATTTCAAGACCCTATCATTTCTTGTCGTCGAAGGGGAAGATATTTCTATAACTAAAATTGGAGTTCCATAATAGCCTGTTCCTTTAAGTCCTTCCCGATCACAAATTACGAGAATATCGGGCTGCACAACGAATGTAGTTTCTTCATCCTTTTCGTCCGTTTCAGGAAGTCTTAAATCAAATGGAGAAGCAAAAACTTGGCATGGCTTATCTCTTAGATAGTTGTTAAATTGGGTTAGGAGTTCTCTCGAGATCGCTTGATGTTGCCAGGTAGGAGCTGCCAGCAAATATGGGACTCCATCATAAATCTCCCACCGTTCATTCTCTGGCCAAGTTAAATAATCTGCATAGGTATATCTTTTATTTTCTTGTGGTAATGGCACAATACTACACCTCTTTTATGAACCAAGTGCTTAATGCTATTGTAATTTCACACCGACACTGCGGAAAATTCCCAGCTCAATTCCAAGATCTCCTCATATTTGATAATCCGAGACCGCCATTTCGCCGGAATCCCTGCCAATCCATAATAGATCCCAGCCAGCCCACCAGCCACCGCCCCCACTGTATCGGTATCAAAACCCAAGTTTACCGCCTTTAACAGCGCTTCTTGGAAACTCTGGGTGGTAAGGAGACACCAAACTGCCGCTTCCAAGGTGTGGACAACATAACCTGTCGATTGAATCTCATCCTCGGATAACTGGGCCAGGCCGCCATGCAACAAGCGTTGGTAATACTTTAACTCCGTGCCCAATTCCTCGGCCAAATCAGCTTTTCTGCTTTAGCCCGCACGCTCCGATATTCCTCATCCGGGCTTTCCCCATCCAATAAGGCTTTGACAAGCAAGGCATAGAGGGAACAGCCTAATTGGCTGCGAGGATGCCCGTGAGTGATTCTGGAGATTGCACACACTTTGCCGATAAGTTCCAGCTTTCATGAAACATTAGGCGATGAATACCCCTTCTTCAGAGGGGGGAGGAAATCGCCTGTCCTCCTTTCGACTAACAAAGTCTTTGCCCGTTCTAACAACCGTAGCTTCTTAACATCGCTGATGCATGAACCCTCGTACCATCAAGCAAGCGCAAATCGAAATACCCGCTTGACCTACGGCTAAACACAAAACATTCCCGGCCAGCAAAGAAGACTTTAGCATAGCGTCTACCTCCTTCCAGAGTTAGGTGTCCATCGCCAAGGTTAGACGGGCTTGTTATGCGACCCGGCCCCTAAT
>JAJZPA010000268.1 GCA_021811425.1 Bacillota bacterium
TTCCGATCTCCTTCGAAAGCATATCCCCGACATCTGAGCCGCCCCCTGGCTCGGTGAGGCACATCGTCCCACCCCAAACCCCGCTGAACATATTCGACGTGAAACGCTCGACATGTTCTTTGGAGCCAAAGGCTTTAATCACACTCGCAATCCCACCGCCTAAACCCACATAAGGCGTAAAGGCCGGATTGGCCGCGATCAAATATTCATGAACCGCTCCTGTGAGAAGATTAGGAAGAATCCCTTCCCCGTCCACATCCTTGTTGCTCGAGCCCCAGCCGTTCTCCTGAACAAAGTGGAATGCCTTATGAAAGGAAGGCGGAACCGTGACTTTGCCGTCATCATAGACCGCCCCAATCTTATCCCCGTCGTCATTAGTAGGAGCGACCTCTTCCTTGGCCATCTTCAACGCCTGATCCAAAACTTGATCCACATCTTCCAGCCCGAGATACTCCTTGAAGCGACTTAAACCCAAAACCTTCTCCCCGTCCAACCATTCCTTGATGATGAACTTATGATCGCGATTGCTATAGATAAAATTGCTTGCCAATATTTCTCCCCCCTATCAAAGTCCAAGTTCCACTTAACCCGCAAAGATTTTTCGGACGGGTTCACTTCCCCTGGAATTTGGGTTTGCGTTTTTCCAGGAATGCCTGCATGCCCTCCTTCTGGTCTTGGGTTGCGAAGAGAAGGCTGAAGCACTTATGTTCGTACTGCAAACCGGCCGCCAAATCCATCCTCAACCCTTCGTTGACCGCTGATTTCGCCATACGCAGAGCGACCGCTCCCCTGGACGCAAACCGTTTCGCCAAACGTTTGGCTTCATTCATAAGCTCTTCAGCGGGGACAACCTTGTTCACCAGTCCCACACTCAAGGCCTCCTCAGCATCAATGAAGTCTCCGCTAAAAATCATTTCCTTCGCTTTCCCAACTCCGATCAGCCTAGGTAAGCGCTGTGTTCCCCCCGCTCCAGGCAATATCCCCAAGGTGATTTCCGGTAGTCCGAATTTTGCATTGTCTGCTGCGATCCGCACATCACACACAAGCGTCAGTTCACACCCGCCTCCTAAGGCATATCCTGCAACCGCCGCGATCACCGGCTTCGGAATGTTCTCGATGAGTTGAAAGGCTTTCTGCGACGGTCTGCCAGCCAACGCAATGTCCATGGCTTCAGCTTTGGCCATATCCCGAATGTCTGCCCCTGCGGCAAACACCTTATCCCCTCCGGTGATGATGAGCACACGCACGGAATCATCGTCCGCAAGCTCCCCAGCCGCTTGGCTCAATTCGCCAAACACCTGGCTACTCAGAGCATTCAAAACTTCAGGGCGATTCAGGGTAATTGTTCCTATCCCATCTTCCACGCTGACAACCAATGTTTCAAATCCCATTCTGCTTCTATCCCTCCCAATTGGTTAAATTTTCTCACAGTCAAATTCTATTCAAGAAGCGTGCCAACCCCAAGAATCCCTGCTATTGCCGATGCTAAAGAAAACTGACCCCCAAAAACCTCGGGGGTCAGCCGAAAATCTGTATATCTATCATACAGATGGAACTGCCAAATCCGATTAGCTGTATACGAAAGATACAACGTTAAAGAAATTATAGACATATTATTTGGGTTTATTGAATCGCCGAGCCATTCAAGTACTTAAAACACTCATACGTACCTCTTTTCCACATACGGGGAGGTCATCGCCCCCAGAAGTCCTCCATAACTCAGGTTAAACTCCACGATCGAGCCCACCGCAAGTTCGCCGGCTTCGGTTAAATCGACGATCAGGTGATCCGAACTCGCCCCAAAAATTTTTTAACCGTTTTGCTTTGAGTTGTTGATACAAAGGTGTAAATGGTTATTCTACAGCTTTAGTACCACCTTAGCGCACAGAAAAGCCAGCCTGCTCCTGAACCCAGTGCAGGCTGGCTAATCATTGCTTTGCTTAAGCCCCAAAAATCCTTTGGGCATTGTCCACGAACAGGGTGTCGATCTGTGCGTCGGTGATACCCGCTTTCTTCAGCACGGGGAGGACATCGTCAAAGATATGGGTCGGATGCCATTTGACCAGCAATTGTAGCACCGGTTCAGGCAACACTAATGGTCGGCCCAGCCAGAAGTTCACCGTATCGTGGGAAAGCATAATCCGATTCCCATACCCCAAACCAATCAGCCCGATCACGACGGCTTCCCGTTCCGCGTCCGTTGGGGCACCGACCATACCCTCGAGGCCAAAACGGTCAAACCCTAAGTAAAATCCCTGGGTCAGAGTCTTCAGATGATAAGAAACGTCCGTATTGCCGCACATGTGTCCGATCATCGTCCGGTTCGGATCCGCCCCAGACTCAAGGAGCAATTCTGCCTGTTCCGGGCCCATCTTCCCTTCCTGGGTATGCGTGACGATCACAACCCCCGTCTCCTTCTGAGTGCGCGCAGCCGCCCTAAAAAACATCTTCTCGTAGCTCGTGATCTCGTCACGGCTTGAGGCCAGCTTAATAACGCCCGCCTTAATCCCTGTATCTCCGATGCCTTGAGTGACCTCTTTCATAAACATGTCATAGATTTCATTCTCCACATTGCCAAAGGCTGAGCGAAACTTGAAATAGGCCGGAGCAGACTCTTCTTCATAATAGTAGCCTGTTGCACAGACAATTTGCAACCCTGTGCGCGCCGAAATCTCTTTCA
>JAJZPA010000077.1 GCA_021811425.1 Bacillota bacterium
TCCGCTTCTTCGCCCCGTCAACCGCGATTTCCAGCCACCCGTTTTTGCAGATGGGCAAGTCATATTGTGACGTCTGGTAGTTCTTGGGCAGATCAGGGTAGTAATAGTTTTTGCGGTCAAACTTGGAAAACTCGGCGATCTCGCCGTTCAGGGCCAGACCCGCTTTAATCGCCAAGTTCACAACTTCCTTGTTCAACACCGGCAGGACGCCTGGTAGCCCTGAGCACACGGCGCAGACATGAGTATTTTGCTCCCCGCCGAACTCAGTGGTACAGCCGCAGAAAATCTTAGTTTTAGTGGCCAACTCCACATGGGTCTCCACCCCGCAGACCATTTCGTAGGTTTCACTCCAGGCCATGGGCTGCCACCTCCTTGGTACTCGGCTTGACCTTATGGAAACCGGTGTGCTGTTCAAAGGCGTAGGCGACTTGGTAGAGCGTTCCTTCGTCAAAGGCCTTGCCCATTAAATGGAGGCCCACCGGCAGACCGCCTACAAACCCGGCCGGAATCGAGATGCCCGGAATCCCAGCCAAGTTCACGGGCACGGTACAAATATCGGACAAGTACATCGACAAGGGGTTGCTGGATTTCTCTCCGAATTTGAAGGCGACCGTCGGAGCCGTCGGGGAAAGAAGAACATCATATGTCCCAAAAGCCTGATCAAAATCCTGTTTGATCAAGGTTCGAACTTTCTGTGCCTTGACATAATAGGCATCATAATAGCCGGAACTCAAGGCATAAGTTCCCAGCATAATCCGGCGTTTGACTTCCTGGCCAAATCCTTCGGCACGAGTCTTGCGCACCATGCTGATAAGATCGTCCCCTTCCGCCCGATAACCGTAGCGCACCCCGTCATAACGAGCCAAGTTAGAGCTGCACTCGGCGGGTGCGATTAAATAGTAGGCCGGCATGGCATAATCCGTGTGCGGCAGAGAACATTCTTCAGCTTCCGCTCCCAAATCTTTGAGGGCCGCCACCGCATCCCAAATCACCTTGGCTACGTCGGAATCGATGCCTTCCCCAAAATACTCTCGTGGGATCCCAATCTTCAGCCCTTTAATATTTTTTCCCAAAAACTGCGTGTAATCCGGTTTGTCAAAACGAACTGAAGTGGAATCTTTTCGATCATGCCCCGCAATGGCATTCAGCACCAGGGCATTGTCCCGGACATCTTTAGTCAACGGGCCAATCTGATCCAATGAGGAAGCAAAAGCGATAAGTCCGTAACGGGACACTGCACCATAGGTCGGTTTCATGCCGACCACTCCGCAAAAAGCGGCGGGCTGGCGGATCGAGCCACCCGTGTCCGAACCGAGCGCATAGACCGCTTCAGCCGCCGCGACAGAAGCGGCCGCTCCCCCGGAGGATCCCCCCGGAACCCGCTCCAAATCCCACGGGTTGTGCGTCGGAAAAAAGCGAGAGTTTTCCGTGGAAGAACCCATGGCAAACTCATCCATATTTAATTTACCGAGAAGAATCGCTCCGGCTTCCTGCAAACGGATGGCCACTTCAGCCGAATACGGGGGGACAAATTCCTCCAGCATTTTTGAAGAACAAGTTGTCCGAATGCCCTCAGTACACATATTATCTTTGAGCGCCATCGGGATCCCTTCGAGCATACCGATGGCTTGGCCACGGGCTATTTTGGCATCGACCTCAGCGGCCCTTTTTAGGGCCGCTTTATCGGTTACCGTGACATAAGCCTGCACCTGGCCTTCCAGCCGCCAAACCCTATCTAAAAAAGCGTGGGTTAATTCTGTAGACGTGATCTTCTTCTGGACGAGCAAGTCATGTAGTTCACCCGCTGTCTTGGCGGTGATATCCATTCTGTTCATTCTCCTTTCCCCGGAACTAGACGATCTTTGGTACACGAAAGAAGCCATTTTCCGCATCCGGCGCATTCTGCAGCACCTTTTCCTGGGGCATCGACGCGCGCACTTCATCCTCGCGGAGGACGTTATGTAAAGGCACAGCATGCGCTGTCGGCTGAACCTCGCTCGTATCCAGTTTCTCCAAGATCGCGGCATAATCCAAGATCGTGTTCAACTGTTCGGTATAGGTTCCAATCTCCTGCTCGCTCAATTCTAAACGCGCCAGCAAGGCCACATGTTCCACCGCTTGGCGAGAGATTTTCACAAATTTCACCATCCTTTTGGTATTTCCCGACAATATATTCTACTATAGCAAATTCAAGCGGAGGGGGCAAGCACAACACGCTGCCCAAGCTGCCCAGACTCATTAAAGACTTTCACTAAAGACTCACTAAAGACTCACCAGAGACACACCAGAGCACGTTTAGGGAAAGCATGATAAACATTTTACAAAATAAGCGTTGACAACCCTACTTCTTGGTGTTTAACTGATATTCAACGAGCAAATTATTTAATATTTTCCAATAACTCTATAAGCTTAGTATAATAGGATAAACGTCCTACTTGGGCCCATTTTCCCGGGCTACCGTGAAAGCGAGGAAAAAATATGATCGGTGGAAAAAACGTAAAGGTTAGCTATTCCAAAAAGAAGCGTGCTTTAGAAACGGTTACCCGCGTCGCTAAAGAATTTGAGACCCTGCTCTCCCCAATGGGAGATTGGCAAACGAAAGTCGAGGAAATCCGAGCCCTTATCGCCCGCAACCTTGGGCATAACGAATACCTGCTCCTCCTGGACCTAAACGGTCTTGCCCTAGTGCATTCCAACCGTCTGCGCGAAGGAGTGTTGTTTAATGATGAGGTTGGCCTCAAAGGAGCCCGCAGTTTAGAACCAGTAACCCAGATCTATCACCGCAACACCGGGGAAACGTTGCTGGATGCAGCCTGTCCCATTTTTATCGGTGCGGAGCACGCCTATTTCGTGCGCCTCGGCGTCCCGCTCCAACGCAAGAGCGTGTCGCGGACGATCTACCTCTTTATCTTACCAACCTTTTTGCTCGGAGTATCCTTGGTCATCACCAGCCGTTTCTCCCCTGTCGCTTGGGCCTTTTCCGGCCTGATCCTCCTCTTGGAATTTATCTATGCCTATGTGTTTAATCATAAACTTCTCAACGCCTTGAACGAAGGGTTCAATGTGACAAAGTCCGTCGCCAAAGGGGATCTGCGCGTGCTTGCCGAAGCCAAGAGTGATGATGAACTTGGTTCCCTGTCCTATGAAGTGAACAAACTCTCGATGGGGATCAAATCCATTATGGGGGATCTGGCGATGATGGCTTCTCAAGCTCAGGATATCGGGGAAAACCAGCGAGATCACACCCAGGCTCTGGCTGAACGCTTCCAAAATCTCGTTGGTTTTTTGCAGGAATTCAGTTCCGGTGCCGAGGAACAGATCAAAGACATGGAAAAAGCGTCTCAGCAAGTCCAAACCATTCAGAATGCCTCTCAAAATATTTGGCGGAGCACCCAGGATGTCCTGGCTTTAGCCCAAGCGGCTAAAGGTACGAGTGAAACCGGACGTCTGGCTGTGAAACAGGCTGTTGATGAGATGGGAGTCATTCTCCATGTCTCCGAGCAGGCCAACATTTCGATTCAAAGCTTGGCTGAGCAGGCCGGGAAGATTGAAACCATCGTAGCGGCGATCAATGAAATCTCCGCGCAGACAAACCTCCTTGCCCTCAATGCAGCGATCGAGGCCGCCCGCGCAGGGGAGCACGGGCGCGGCTTTGCCGTCGTGGCTGAAGAAGTTCGGAAGCTCGCCGATACATCCGCCCAGTCTTCACATCAAATTATGGAACTCATCGCACGGGTGCAGGACTCGGTGCAGCATGCCGTCGAAAACATGGGTCAAGGCATGCGTGAAGCGGAAAAAGGGAAACAGGTCATTGAACAGACTGGGGGCGTGATTTCCTCCTTGGATACTGTTATTCATACGACAGTAGACAAGATCGAAGATAATGCAACCGACACGAATCGGCTCTTGAGCGAGAGTTCCATCCTCGCCGAAGTCCAAGCGGCAGCAACCGCAGTCGCTGCCGAATTTGCCGTCTCCGCCCAAAACGCAGCCAGCACGGTCGATGAACAAATGAGCTTGACCCAGCAAGTGACGGCCACAGCCTCAGAACTCGCGCTGATCGCCACCCGACTCAATCGGATGATCAAGCGTTTCACTTGGTAGATACTCCGGCCTTTTTCAGATAGACGCTGAATTCCTCCTCAGTCATCACCGGGATGCCCAGTTCTTTCGCTTTGGCCAACTTAGAGCCCGCTTTTTCCCCAGCGACCACAAAATCCGTTTTCTTGCTTACGCTTCCTGCGGCCTTACCTCCATAACGCTCAATCAGCGTTTCAATCTCCCGCCGCTCCCAACGTTCGAGTGTGCCCGTGACGACAATTGTCTTGCCCGCAAGCAAGCCCGGTTGCGCGGAAACCTCAGCCTCCATATTTACCCCGGCCTGGCGTAACTTGTCGAGAAAACGGCGGGTACTCTCCAGCGCAAAAAACTGCACAATGCTCTTTGCCGCCACCGGCCCAATGTCCGGAATACCCTGAAGCTCCTCTTCAGTCGCCTCTGCCAGTCCCTCCATCGAAACAAAGGCCTTGGCTAAAACTTTGCCGGCCTTTTCCCCCACATGGCGGATACCCAAGGCGAAGATCAAAAGAGCCAAGCCCCGCACCTTGCTCTCGGCAATGGCTTCGAGAAGGTTTTCTGCTGATTTTTTCCCCATGCGTTCCAGGGTGATAAGTTTGTCAAACTCCAGGAAGTAGAGATCGGCCGCATCCCGAATAAGTTCAGCGTCGAGAAGCTGCAGAATCAGCGCCGGGCCGAGCCCTTCAATGTTCATCGCAGCGCGGGAAACAAAATGAATGATCGCTTCGCGTTGACGTGCCGGACAGCTGATGCTTGTGCAACGATGCGCAACTTCCCCTTCCTCCCGCAGTACGGGGCTCGCGCATTCCGGGCAAACCGCAGGCATGTTGAAACTGCGCTCCGCACCGGTGCGTTTTTCCGGCAACACCTTCACCACTTCCGGAATCACATCGCCCGCTTTCTGCAAAAGCACATGATCCCCAATGTGAATATCCTTTTCCCGAATGTAGTCGAGATTGTGCAGAGTCGCCCGGCTCACCGTGGACCCGGCCACCAACACCGGGGTGAGCAAGGCCGTCGGCGTTAAAACCCCTGTCCGCCCCACCCGGACGACGATGTCTTCGACAACGGTTTCCACTTGCTCGGCCGGAAACTTATAGGCGATCGCCCAGCGCGGGCTTTTGGCTGTAAACCCCAATTTTCGCTGTTCTGCAAGGCTGTTTACCTTAATCACGAGGCCGTCTATCTCATAGGGAAACCCATGCCGTTTCTCTGCCATCGCTTCACAATAGGCGATGAGGCTTTCCACATCGGCGAATTTGCGGAATTCCGGGTTGACCACGAACCCCAAACGAGCCAGAAAAGCCAAGACTTCCTCTTGGGTCGTCAACCCCTGTCCGTCCACTCCGAGTACTTGATAGGCAAAAAAACCAAGTTTTCGCTTAGCCGTGACTTGGGAATTAAGCTGGCGCAAAGAACCGGCAGCGGCATTACGCGGATTGGCAAACGTAGACTCTCCCTCTTCCTCGCGCTCCTGATTGAGCTGCAGGAAGCTCGCCTTAGGCATATACCCTTCTCCCCGGATATCGAGGCGTGCCCTGCTCTTCGGCAGGCGCAAAGGAATGTCCCTGATGGTCTTGACGTTGGCTGTGATCTCCTCGCCAACCGTACCATCCCCTCGGGTAGCCCCACCGCTGAGGATCCCATCGGTGTACGTTAAGGCTACGGTGAGACCGTCAATCTTTAATTCGACAATATATTCGGCATGCGGGCTGATCGCACGCACCCGCCGGTCGAACTCGCGCAGATCCCCCGCCTGAAAAGCGTTGTCCAAACTCAATAAAGGCTCGGCATGGTCGACTTTGTTAAACACCTTAGCGATGTAACCACCGACGCGCTGGGTGGGAGAGTCCGGACGCACAAGTTCGGGATACTCCCGCTCCAAAGCCATCAGTTCCTGCATAAGGGCATCAAATTCAGCATCGGTGAGCTTGGGCCGGTCTAAGCCATAATAGGCCCGGTTCGCTTCCTCAATCCGCTGCCGCAGAACGCTCGCCCACTCAAAGGTCTCCTGCCTTGCCAATTCAGCTTTCGGGCTGTCTAATTCAGCCGTGGGCCTGCCCTTCTCCTTGTCCTTGTCCGTGTCCTGTCGTTCCAAACACCATTCCCCCTAACTCACACATCCCCTACGCTAACCCCCTTACCCTTACGAACTCATCCGGATAAGCTTGGCATATTCAGCAATCAATTGTTTTAACTCCCCATCAAAAGCCACGGTGAGCATGGCCGAAGGGCCCTCCCCTTTGACACTGACGATGATCCCCCGTCCAAATTTAGGATGCTCCACTTTGTCCCCAACATGAAAATTTTGTGAGGGGCTAACGAGGGGCGACCCTACACGCTCTCGCCCAGATTGATCCTGGTTTTGGCGCTTACCGCCTTGTCTGAATCCTCCTGATCCAAACCCATTTTGTCCCCGAACCGTCTTTGCCGGCGGGGGATCCAGGGGATCGCAGTCAAGAAGCACCTCAGAGGGGATCTCCTTAAAAAATCGCGAAGGTAGGTTCATTTGCGTGCGACCCCATAAGAGTCTCTGTCCGGCATAACAAAGATAGAGCTTTTCTCGCGCCCTCGTAATCGCAACATAACAGAGACGCCGTTCCTCTTCCAGCATTTTCTCTTCCAGCAACGAGCGGCCGCTGGGGAAAATCCCTTCCTCCATCCCGACCACGAAGACCACTGGAAATTCCAAACCCTTGGCACTATGCATGGTCATGAGCACCACGGCATCCTCACCCTGATCCAGTGCATCCGTATCGGCCACCAGGGCCACTTGCTCCAAAAAGCCTGCTAACCCGAGTGCAGGAAGTTCTTCCTCACCTTCGACTGCTTCTTGCTCAAGGGCCTTCGCATCATATTCGGCCGTCACAGAGAGAAACTCCTGCAGATTTTCGAGCCGTGAGGCGCTTTCCACCGTATGCTCCGCTTGGAGCATCGCCCAATATCCTGTACGCTGAAGGATTTTTTCCACCAGATCCGAGATGCTTAATTCGGAGGCAGCCGCCCTGAGTTCGCCCAACAAAGCGTTGAGTTCGATCAGCCCTTTCTTCGCCTTGGTTTGCACATCCGGAATATACTCCGCTTCCTTGAGGGCCTCGAGCACAGGCATTTCCTGCTCCTGTGCATACAGGAGCAGCTTCTCCAGCGTGCTCTCTCCTAAACCCCGTCTGGGGACATTGAGGATCCGAGAAAAGCTTACCGTATCAGCAGGATTATGCAGTGTGCGCAAATAAGCCAGGATATCCTTGATTTCCATGCGTTCATAGAACTTCGTCCCGGAAACTACCCGGTAAGGAATGCCACCTCTCATTAAATATTCTTCCAAAACGCGGGACTGGGCATTCGTCCGGTACAACACCGCAAAATCCAGGAACTTGCGCCCCTCTTGATCCGCCACCCGCCGGATCCGCTGCATCACATAGCGCGCTTCATCCCGTTCATCATGGGCCACATAATAGACAAGCGGCTGACCTGACTGATTGTCTGTCCAGAGGGACTTATCTGTGCGTTCGGAATTGTGCTGCACCACCGAATTGGCCGCTTTTAAGATCATTTGCGTAGAGCGGTAATTCTGCTCAAGTTTGAGCATTTTTCCTTCAGGGTAGTCCCGCTCAAAAGCCAAGATATTCCGGATATCCGCACCCCTCCAGCCGTAGATCGACTGATCGGCGTCTCCAACAACACAGAGGTTGCGGTAGCGGCTGGCGAGAAGATTGACGAGCGTATACTGGGCATGATTGGTATCCTGGTATTCGTCCACCAGAATATAACGGAACTTCTCCTGATAATAGTCCAGAACCGTCGGATTTTCCCGGAAAAGGCGCACCGTCAGCATGATGATATCGTCAAAATCCAAGGCATTGTTCGCCCTAAGCTTTTTCTGATAAAGCGTATAGACATCGGCCGCTACCTTTTCCCCGTAATCGTTGGCTTTGGCGGCCAAGTCCTCGGGATTCCACAGCTTGTTCTTGGCCTCGCTGATACTTCCCTGGATGGAACGAACAGGGGATTTTTTCTCGTCCAGATTTAACTGTTTCAGGCAGGACTTCAAGACCGATTGCTGGTCTGACGTGTCATAGATCAAAAAACTGCGGTTATAGCCTGGCAAATGTTCGATTTCGCGGCGCAAAATCCGCACACAGGCCGAGTGAAAGGTCAACACCCAGAGCCCCTTGCCGGCGCTGCCTACCAGCCCCTCTACCCGTTCCCGCATTTCCTTGGCCGCTTTATTGGTAAACGTGATCGCGAGAATATTCCAAGGTTCTGCCCCCTGGTGAATCAAATGGGCGATCCGGTAAGTGAGCACCCGTGTTTTGCCCGAACCCGCCCCGGCCAAGATGAGGAGCGGTCCGTCCCGGTGTTCGACAGCCTCGCGCTGCACCGGATTCAAGTCCTCTAAGTTATACACTTCCCCACTCCCCCTCTCAATCACAATAGCCCTTCTGACGCAGCTTGGTCAAATGCTCCTCAAGCACCACTGCCAAATCAATATCGTACTGCTCTTCTAAAACGAACATCATGGTCACCGCCGTCTGCGCAACATCGACGAGTTCCTGAGCCACCATTTGCATGGCTTCTCGCTCCTCAATGCGCTGATGCTCCCCGCTGAGCCCCCGAAACTTGCCAATCGCCTGAGCGAGTTCCCCTGACTCCTCCATGATCTTCAAAGCGGTGCTTTCCAACGAAGGGCTTAAACGATTCAAGCGGGGGAGAATAACGGTTTTTGATTGAACGCCTTCTTTTCCTCTCGCATCTTTACTCATCCCAATTCTCCTTCCATACCGTTAAAGCAAGGCCTGAACCACATAGTCATCCAACATGACATCGGCTAGGAGTGCTCCCGGCTTCATCCGGGCTTCTCGCTCCAATTGAGAGAGCTGTATGACCGTAGTGCTTCCACCCTTCTGGATCAGCACGAGCACCGGTTCAGCCGCGATGGGCGCAATCGCAGCCACAAAGCCTGTTTTCTCAGGGGAAACTCTGCCTAAAGCGACCCCTTTCCCACCGCGCCCCTGAGGTTTATACGCATCCAAGGAAGTCCGCTTCACCCAGCCGCGCTCCGTGACGCTGAGAAGATCGCCGTGCACAGGGGTTATCAGAGCAGCGGCGGCAACATAATCTCCTGCCTCCAGGGTCATTCCCCGCACCCCTCTCGCTTTGCGCCCCATCGGGTTAACTTGATTCTCTGAGTAACGAATCGCCAGTCCCTTCGCGCTCACCAGGAAAAGTTCATTTTCGCCGCTGCTGAAAAAGACGTTGACGAGGGCATCGCCCTCTTTCAGCGTGATCGCCTCCGGGGTACGGGCATGGTAGAACTCTGAGACTGCGGTGCGCATGATCTGCCCGTCTCGGGTCACGAACACAAAATAACCGTCTTGGTTTTCCCGCAGAGGAACCAGCGTCAGGAGTTCTGCATCCTCCGGAAGGGGGAGAAGTGCTGAGAGCACCTTCCCTTTCTCTTTCGCACCGGCTTCTGGAATGAGTTTCCCTGCCAAACTATAGGCTTTGCCGGTACGGCTAAAGAAGAACAGCGTATCCCGATCGGTTCCCAAAGCTTTAGCGATCAGATAATCCCCATCTTTAAAGGCTGCCGGATGTGCCGCAGCTCCTCGTCCGGACTTACCCGGTGGCATGGTTTTAACAAATCCGTCGCGGGTCAGGAAAAACGCTACGGATTTCTCAGATTCCGGCACTTGTGGCAACACAAACCCCATGCCACCCTCTTCTGTCAGGATCCGCGTGCGCCGCTCATCGCCGTATTGATCAGCAATCTCGCGCAGTTCCTTCTTGATAATGTCATAAATCTTACTTTCATGGGCTAAGATATCTTCTAAAGTGCTAATGAGACGTAACACCTCGTCATATTCTTTGAGGATACTTTCGAGTTCGAGGTTAGTCAAATGCTGAAGCTTCATGTCGAGAACCGCCTGGGCCTGTAGATCGGAGAACTCAAAACGCAGGATCAAGGCGGCCTTTGCCAGGGCAGGCGTTTTAGACGCGCGAATAAGCGCGATGACTTCATCGAGATTCTTAATCGCCACGACCAGCCCTTCGAGAATATGGGCCCTTGCCCTCGCCTTTTTCAGGTCGTATTCCGTACGCCGAATCACAACCTCCCGGCGATGCTCAATGTAGGCTTGATTAAGTTCCTTCAAGTTGAGGATCTTGGGTGTCCCATCCGCGGTGATTACCAGATTGATAATGCCAAAGGATTCCTGAAGCTGGGTGTATTTATAAAGCTGGGCCAGGATGTTTTCCGGATCCGCTTCTTTGCGGCACTCTACCACCAGGCGCATCCCTTCCCGATCCGACTCATCGCGTACATCGGCAATTCCCTCGATCTTGCCATCGGCAAGGCTCTCAATCTTGCCGGCTAAATTAGCTTTATTGACTTGGTAGGGAATCTCCGTAATCACGATGAGCTGCTTACCGCCTTTTCCCGGCTGAATCGCGGCTTTGCCCCGCACAATGAGTTTGCCGCGCCCGGTCGTATAGGCCTCGCGAATCCCATCCTGCCCCAGAATATACCCTCCAGTGGGAAAGTCGGGGCCTGGAACCGTCGCCATCAGCTCCTCCAGTGTCAACTCAGGGTTGTCGATTTGCTGAGTGATCCCGCGAATCACCTCGCGCAAATTATGGGGAGGCATGTTCGTCGCCAAACCTACCGCGATCCCGCCCGTACCATTGACCAGGAGACTGGGCAATGGGCTGGGAAGTACGGCGGGCTCCTCCAACCGGTTGTCATAATTCGGTCGGAAGGAGACCGTATCTTTCTCAAGATCCTGGCACATGAGCTTGGCCAAGGGAGTCATGCGCATCTCGGTGTAACGCATGGCGGCGGCGGGATCCCCATCCACCGAGCCAAAATTTCCGTGTCCGTCGATAAACTGATAACGTGAAGCCCAGGGCTGTGCCATGCGTACCGCTGCTTCATAGATGGCACTGTCCCCATGGGGGTGATAGGCCCCCATGCAATGCCCGACTAAGCGCGCCGATTTGCTGTGGGGTTTATCCGGGGTCATCCCCAATTCATGCATCGAATAGATAATACGCCGGTGGACGGGTTTCAGTCCATCACGCACATCCGGAATAGCCCGATGTAAAATCACGAATTTGGAATAGCCCATGAATGCCTCGGGAAGCACCTCTTCCAAAGGCCTTTGCGTGATGTTCTCTTCAAGAATGCTCATAAATACCTCCATTCCGCCGCTATCGCTGGCGGCTGATTAACCTGTCCTGTCACAATCCGGCTTCTGACTACTTCTGCCTTCTGCCTTGTGATTACTCTATCTAAGCATCTTCTTCCGTGAACACGATATTTTCCATGAGGAATTCCCTCCGGGGCTCCACCGCCGAGCCCATACAGATATTCAGTTTCCGTTCCGCAGCCACCGCATCATCGATCGTCACTTGAATCATCTTGCGGTTGACCGGATTTAAGGTGGTCTCCCAAAGCTGCTCCGGATTCATTTCTCCAAGCCCCTTATAACGCTGAACAACGGCATTTTTGCCCAGTGTTTTTAGAGCCGGCTTCAGTTCCAGATCATCATAGGCATATTGGATGGCTTTTCCTCTTTGTACTTTGTAAAGCGGCGACTGGGCGATAAAGACACGGTTATTCAGGATAAGCGGGCGCATATAGCGATAGAAGAAAGTGAGTAAAAGCGTGCGGATATGGGCCCCATCAAGGTCGGAATCCGTCATGATACAGACTCGGGCATAGTTGCATTTATCTAAGTCAAATTCTTTCCCCATCCCGGCCCCAATAGCGGTAATGATGGAACGAATCTCCTGGTTTTCCAACACTTTGTCAAGCTTGGCCCGATAGGTATTGATCACTTTACCCCGCAAAGGAAGAATCGCCTGGAAGCGCCGATCCCGCCCGGTTTTGGCCGACCCCCCCGCTGAGTCCCCTTCAACCAGGAAAAGTTCGTTTTTCGTCTTGTCCTTTTCGGAGCAGGCCGCCAGCTTTCCGCTTAAAGCCTTCGCTTCCGCATCCTTCTTCATGCGTTTAAGTTCTTTGGCTTTCTTCGAGGCAATCCGGATCTGGGCCGTACGCCAGGCCTTGCCGATGGCTTCCTTAGCAACTTGGGGATACTGCTCGAAAAAAGCGGTTAACCCTTCATTGGTAAGCGACTGGACAATCCCCTCCACTTCCGTATTTGAAAGCTTCGTTTTTGTCTGGCCTTCAAACTGCGGCTCCGGCACTTTCACCGAGAGTACCGCAACCAGACCATCGCGCAGGTCATCCCCGGTCAGGTTTTCATCCTTGGCTTTGAGGATATTGGCCTTTTTGCCATAGCTGTTAAAGACACGTGTTAAAGCAGTGCGCAACCCGCTTTCATGGGCTCCCCCTTCGATGGTCGCGATATTGTTGCAGAAGGAGTAGAAGGTCTCGGTATCGCTGTCATTATATTGGATGGCCCACTCAACTTGAACCTGATCCTTCTCCCCTTTAAAATAAATTGCTCGTTTATGTAAAGGATCGAGTTCAGCCTCGCGCTGGATTTGTTCCACAAACCCCGGTAACCCTGACTCTGAATAATAGGTTTCCTGGCGCTCCCCATGGCGCAAATCCGTGAGCGTAATCGTCAGTCCGGCGTTGAGATAGGCCAGTTCCTGGAGCCGATTTTTCAAAACGTCCCAGCTAAAGACGATACTCTCTTTGAACACCAAGGCATCCGGTCGAAAAAACACTCTTGTTCCGGTACCCTTGACTTTCTTCTCGACTACTTTGAGATCGGATTTGAGCTGCCCGCCCTTTTCATACTCCACCCGGTAAAGCTTCCCATCCCGCTTGACTTCAAGCGTCAAGAACGCCGATAAGGCATTGACCACACTGGCTCCTACCCCGTGCAGCCCACCCGAGACTTTATAGCTTTCACCGCCGAATTTCCCCCCGGCGTGCAGGAGTTCATAAGCCACTCTGACGGCGGGGATCCCCATTTTGGCATGCATGTCAACCGGAATCCCCCGGCCATTATCCTCCACACTTAGGCTCTGATCCGGATAGAGTGTGACTGCGATGCGGTCACAATACCCGGCTACCACTTCATCGATAGCATTATCGATAATCTCCCAGGCCAAATGATGCAGTCCTTTGGAATTCGTCGCACCAATATACATACCCGGACGCTTCCGTACCGCTTCCAAACCCTCAAGAACTTGGATGGCATCCGCATTATACCCTGTCAAAATATTTCCCCCTTCGATCCCTGATCAAGCCCCAGCTCACTGGGAACTTTCGCCCGCTAAGCCCAGGCTGTCCGTTTCTGATTGTATCATACTGTATGTGTTCTAAACTCTCAAACCTTATTTTACCACACCCGATGGCCTTTGGGAACATATGTTCCTGATAATTAATCACCTAACATTCATTTTACACGCCTGAATGGCTTCATCATTGACAACCTTACCCGAATAAATCCTACCAAAAGTGCACATCATATTTTATTATAATTAAAGGAGAACAATATGGAAGAACGAGCACTTTTGGGTGGTATTTCCGGAATCATGGCTAGCATGGTTTGTGCACTTTACGAAGTCATCGTGGAACATTTGGGAGTTACGGATCGAGGGTTTCTTGATTTCAACACTGTTCTGATAGCGCACAAGGTTTACGCCGGAGCGTTGGGTTTTACCATCTCTCTCTTCGCCCAAGCGGCAGTCGGCGTCATCTTCGGCACCATATTTTCCTATACTTTAATCTTCGTTTCTTCAAAATATTATCTATTAAAGGGATTGGGGTACGGTTTCATACTGTGGCTTTTATTATCCGGCTTTGGCACCATATTTAAACTGCCTTTATTTGAAGACATGCCTCCCATGGTTTCGTTAGTCAATCTTGGGGACTCCTTACTTTATGGTTTCATCAACGCTTACTTCTTCATCACCTTGGGTCGTCACAATACTAAAAAGAGCGGCTATTAAGCCACTCTTTTTACGGTGATCTTCCTTTTTTTCCCAGAAGGGGTCTGGTACTTCCCGGAATTTGTCCAATCGGCCTACCTTACAGGTCTCATTTCTTAAGCTGTTTCAGTAAGTTCGCCATGTTATCGGCCATGTGGGTAATGATTCCTATTCCTTCTGTGTCCTGATCGGCATCGACCTTGCCACTCGTTCCCGCCACTGCAATATTCCAGTAGTTGGAGCCCACGACGATGAAATCATTGACCGTCGCCCAGAGCAGCAGCTGCGCAAAAGCAAAGTTTTGGCCGGCCCTTCTGGCCACGGTAATGGGAGCGATGACTTTCCCGGAAAAAGCCGTGCCCTGCCATTGATAGGTGGAGTGT
>JAJZPA010000078.1 GCA_021811425.1 Bacillota bacterium
GATCTTGAAAGGGGCAGCTATTTTGAGCTGTCCTTTTTTTTCTCCTTTCAACTCATTCAAATCTTCGATTAAATAGCTGTATTTGTCCATCAAGGACTCCGAAAATTGGAAGAATTTCTCTCCGGCAGCCGTAAGTCGAATTTTCCGTTTGCCAATTCGCTCAAAAAGAAGGCAATCTAATTCTGCTTCAAGAGCTTTAACTTGGTGAGTCAGCGCAGATTGTGTTTTAAACGTGCTCTCAGCCGCCTTAGTAAATCCGCCTAGTTTAGCAACATTATAAAATCCAACAATTTGATTCCATTCCATGTTACCCTCAGATCGATATATGAATTTCCCTCATGATAGTAATGAAATTAATGAATTTGTTTTATAGGGTGAGTTGCATTATTCTGTTATCAGACCCCCATGCCGCTGTGCGGCACCACTGATGAATGAAATAATTCTTATTTCAGGGCAGAATGTTGTGAAGAGGTGATGTATATGAAAAGCACTCTGCAACCCGGTTTAAATTATGAGTTTAAGTTTACTGTTCCCGAAAATAAAACTGTTCCTTTTCTTTACCCTGAAGCGGAGGAATTTCAGGCCATGCCCAAAGTATTGGCTACGGGGTTCATGGTTGGCTTATTCGAATTGGCATGTATTAAAGCGATCAACCCTTATTTGGATTGGCCTAAAGAACAAACCGTTGGAACCGATGTTAAATTGAGCCATATTGCAGCTACACCGCCGGGGTTGACAGTTATAGTCAAAATACGGTTAGAAAAAATCGAAGGTAAAAAACTATTATTCTATGTAGAAGCCCATGACGGGATAGACCAAATTTCAGCAGGTACTCATGAAAGATTCATAATTGATGCAGCTAAGTTTAATGAAAAGGTAAAAAAGAAAGCCAAGATTGAAAGTTGAAAGCATTAACGGGTCAGAAAGCCTCCTAAAAACCGGACGGATAGTTTAGACTCACATGCCTTTCGCTATTAACAATCCTCTGTTTCTATATTCGTGGTAGGAGGCGGTATTCCTCCAGAATAGGGAAATTAATATTTTTCATTTATAAGAAATCTTAACAAACTATAAGTTTGACGACACGAATCATTAAAGGAGGTTAGCGAGGCCGACTCTAAATTATATGAGGAGGAAAAAACGATGGAAATGGTAGACAAAAAATCGATTTCCCAGAGGCCCATCATTGCGTTTATGAGTGATCTTGGAACCTTCGATGATTCTGTAGGAATCTGCAAAGGATTGATTGTACAGGTATATTTTAGCACATTGCGATCCTATTTTGCTATTGGATTGTGTTGGCTGAGACCCTAAATGCGATTCGAAACCGTACCCCGTGGGGTACAATATTTTCGGCCCAAATGTTTCCTTGGTGAGCCTCTACAATTTTGCGAGCAATACTGAGTCCCAAACCGTGTCCCGGGACATTGCGCGAGCGGGCGGCATCGATCCGATAAAAACGGTCAAAAATGGCTTCTAAAGATTCGGGGGGGATGCCCGGTCCATCATCTTCGATGACGATAGTCGTATGTTGCCCCTCGGAGCGTAGGCCGAGGCAAATACGTCCTCCTTGGGGGACGTATTTGCCGGCATTCTCCATGAGGATTCGTAAAAGTTGTCTAAGATACAGGGCATCGCCTTGTATCTTAATGTCTGGAGCTAAATCATATTCCACACGAAGCTTCTGCAAATAGGGTAACCCTGCGGTGCTGTCCATGATTAATTCCTCTAAATTGACCGTGGTCAAGCTGAGCTTCAAATCTTCTCGGGCGAGCGTTAATAGACTTTCCACCAGCTTCGTCATCATCTCAACTTCCACACTGATGGACTGGGCGGAGTCGCGAACCAGAAGGGGATTTCCCGAGCCCCAACGTGTGAGAATGTCTGCATGCCCCCGTATTACCATTAATGGGGTTCGCAGTTCGTGGGAGGCATCGGCCACAAACTGTTGTTGTTTACGAAAGGAAGTTTCCAGTCGTTTCAGCATTTGATTAAAGTTTTCGGCTAGCCGATCCAGTTCATCTTTATTGCCTCTGAGGGGAAGGCGCCGGTTCAAATCTTGTGCGGTCAAGTTAGCGATCGCTTGATTCAGGTGTTCCAACGGTGAAAGCACTTGACGCGACAAAATGAGACCCCCAACAGCAGCCAGCAATAAGGCGGAACCCCCTATCCAGAAAATCTGCTCAAACATAACTTTTTGGGCTAAGTCAACATCCTCCAGGCTAATCACAGCTTGAAGAGAGCCTATGGTCGCTCCACCGGATTGAATCGGTTGAGCCATGTAATAGAAATTTTCGCCAGCTAACTTTTGAGATGCCAGCTCATGTTGTTTGGCGATGGGTAACACAGCATTATATTGACCCGCACGTTGGATGACTGAACCGGAGGGAGAACTAAGTTGAATCGTGACTCCTTTGGGAACATTTCCGGTGAGAATATCCGGATCATGGATATTCATTGCCTGTCCTTCTCCATGTTCATTCAGATTTGCCAGAATACGGCTTACCGTGTTGTCCAGGACCTGGCGTTTTTCGCGCAGTAAAGCCTGGCGGTTTCCTAAATAAGTGAGACCTGAAAGCATGAGTACGGTTAAGATCAAAAGGACCATGTACCACAGGGCAATTTTCCCGGCTAAACCAGGACGCAATCTTGCCAGCCACTTCTTCCCTATTGCCTTAATCCTCGCTGCGAAGAGCATACCCCACACCTCTTACCGTATGCAAATAATGGACTTGAAATTGTTCATCGAGCTTAGTACGCAAAAAACGCAGGTAAACATCCACCACATTGGTGTCCCCATAATAGTCATAACCCCAAACATTTTCTAAAATCTGTTCTCGGCTGAGGACATGATTGGGATGCTCCATAAAAAAAGCAAGCAATTCGAATTCCTTTTTTGTGAGATGAAATTCCGTTTCGGAAAAATAGGCTATGTGTGCATCCAGATCCAATTCCAGCTTGCGAAATCGCAGCCGATGCCGCTGATTCAGTTGAGGCGTTGTTCGACGCCGAAGGACAGCCCGGATGCGAGCCATGAGTTCTTCCATGGCAAATGGTTTTGTTAAGTAATCATCCGCTCCCAGATCCAAGCCAAATACTTTATCCTGAATCTCGTCTTTGGCGGTTAACAAAAGAATGGGGGTATCTTTTTGTCCCCGCACCTGTTTGCAGACTTCATATCCATTAAGAAGAGGCAGCATGATATCGAGAAGAATCACGCTCCATTCCCCCTCAAGCGCCAGCTTTAATCCCTCTCTACCATCGAGTGCAATTTTCACCTGATGCCCTTGATGCTCGAGTTCCATCTGAATTACCTTGGCAATGGCCCGATCATCTTCTACTAACAAAATGTTCAAACTTAGGTTTGCCGTCACGGGATGAACCCTCCTTAATGATCACTAGCATATCATGGGATAGTTTAATGAGCAAAAATTAAAATTGGCAGGCAAGAAGATTAAAATTGGATTAAACGATTTACTTCAGCCAAGACTAGCCTTGGTAGAAATTTTAAGATGTTTTTAATGTTTGTTTTAGGGTGTGTTAAGGTTATTTGTCTAATATAAAAGCATGGCTTCGGAAGCCATAAAAACAAGGAAAGGTGGAAATATCATGTCAAAATCGAAATGGCTCACGGTCGGTAGTTTAGCAATTTCCGGGATGCTGGTGGGGCTTGCTTCTTTTGGAGGCAGTGCCTTAGCTGCGAGTCCGGCCACAGCAGCAGTTCCTCCGGCGGCAGTCTCTGCATCCGTACAACCCACTCCAGCCACACCTGTGACTCAATCTGCGCTGAATTCGCAAGCGCAAGCTACTGAGAATGCGGGCACGGAAGTCGAAAATCAATCTAAACCAGAGGCCGACAACGACAACATTGACTTCCAGCAACAAGGTGAACATGAAGGGGACAACGGCAAGTAGCCATACCCTTACATCGTCCCGGATCGTTCACATCCTGAAGTCGATCAGACCAAGAAGAGACCAGGAGTTAATTGCTCCTGGTCTCTTTAAGTGGCCTAGCCTCGCCTAACCGGCAAAAACGGATAGAGCTTCAGGGCTAAGGCGATGACAAAGGTGACGAGGGCGAAGGGGAGCAGGGCGATAACGACTTCGAAAACGCTCGGGGTGTAGGCCCAGAAAGTGACGAAAGAGGGAAGCCCCGGACGGAGTACGCCAACCGAGATGGGGTAAGCCCAGCTTTCCATGCCAATACCGGGAAGGCTTAGGGTAAGCGGAATTGCATTGAAGGCGGGAAACATGAGCATAAGGCGGTGGGCAAACACACCGATGAAGAGGAGGACACTGCCGAAAATCAGGGTTTTGGCAGTGGAACTTCCTTTTTTGGTTAGAAAGAAGAGCATCGTAAAGCCGGGAAGCAAGAGTTCAGTCAGGTAAACGGGGGCATAAGTGCCGAACAGAAGCGAGAATATTTCCTGGCTTTCCGGGCTTCCCCACCAACCGTGCACAAGGAGATCGACCCCTACGAAGAAGAAGTGTACGATCAAGGCTCCGCCCACGATTTTGGCGAGTAGCGCAAAAGCACCCTGAAACTCAGTAAAGCGTGCTTTCCCCACAACAACCAGCGAGACCAGCATGACCAGCGCGGTACCGGAGGCAACGGCGACGGCGATAAAATCCGGGGGCAGGATGGCGGTGTTCCACCAGCCGCGTGAGGCTTGAGTGGCGAAGATCAAAGCCGTGACGGTATGGATGAGGACGGCGACCGGAAGGCCCACCATGGCTACGCGCCTGGACCAGATCTTCGAAAAGTGTTGAATTTCTTCCGGGGTGCGGCTCTTTGTCCAAGTGTTGAAGAATCCGCGTCCACTTTCGCGCCATTCAGGGAGAAGCTGGACATAGACACTGAGGAAGGTGACGACCATGTAGGTACTGATCACTGCCACATCCCAAACGAGCGGGGAACGAAGATTCGGGTGCAGGATCAGGTTGAGAATTCGATCGATGCGCCCCATATCCGGGAGAATCATGGCCCCGGCCCCCAGGGTTGAGGCAAAGGCGGAGAGAGAGGCCACCCGGGTCAGAGGTTTCAGCTTTTCCAGGTTAAAAAGGTAAACCGAAGAGGAGACGATCAACCCCCCGGCGGCGATCCCCACGAAAAAGGCAAATGTTGCAATATAGAGGCCCCAACTAAAGGGATTGCGCATGTTGGTGACAATGAGCCCTTGGCTGAGTTGATAGCCCCAGGCTCCCAAGCTTAGGAGCAACACGAGGGCGGACAGGAGGAGAACCCGGTTGATTTGAGGTGCTGTTTCCTGCAAGGGTCTGGGTTTAGTCGCTAAAGGGACGTTCATAAATAGACTCCTTTCCGGAATTCATCCAATGGTGATCTTATCAAGCCGTTTTACTGCTTGTTGGGCGGCAAGTAGTAGACTTTAGGCTGAGTTCCCAGCTCTTCTTTGAGACGGAAGGAAGAACGGTCGCGCAGGAGCGTACTCACTTCGGATTCCTGATCATCTAAGTCTCCGAAGATCCGTGCTTTCGAAGGACAAGAACTGACACAGGCCGGGAGTTCACCCTTGGAGGTATATTGGAAACAAAAAGTGCATTTTTCCGCGACTCCGACCGGCCGATTCGGGGTGTAGATCAGACGTCCGTCGGGGTCCCGGATTTCAACGGGATAACCGTATTCATATCCCTTTTCGTAGCCGACCCGCTCTTTGGCTTTTTTCGGGTCTTCCCAGTTAAACTGACGCACATTGTAGGGGCAGGCCGCAATGCAGTAGCGGCAGCCGATACAGCGTTCATAATCCACGAGAACGACCCCGCGCTCATCGGTGTAGGTGGCTCCGACCGGGCAGACCTTTTCACAGGGGGCGTTGTCACACATTTGACAGGAAACGGGCAAAAAGCTCATTTGCAGATGCCCTTCCTGACCGCTTGCAGCTTGGTGGAAATCACTGCCGGGGGTGAAGACCCGGTTCCACCAGATGCCAGGCGGTTGGGCATTATGAGATTTACAGGTTACGGTACAGGTACGGCAGCCAATACATTTATCGAGATCAATAACCATACCGAGTCTCATGCGATTCCACCCGCCTTTCTGACAGCACAGAGACATTCATTCCATGCGGTGTTGGGGGCCCACATTCCGGGGACGAAATACGCCTCATGGGTGGGCTTGATAAAGGGATAGGTCAGGGAATTATAGGAGGCACCTTGCAAGTAGCGTGCCCACCAGCCTTCTTCGAAGACGGCTACGTTTCGTCCCACCCCGGGATCAATGATGGCAAACGCGGTCATCCGGCCACGGTCATTATAGACTTCGACTTCATCCCCTTGATGAATGCTCTTACCGGCCGCATCCTGGGGATTAAGCCAGACATGCGGTTTCCCGTCCTGGAGTTCGTTCATCCAGACGTTGTTGGAGTGGGTAGAGTGGACACGGTAAATCGCATTGCGCGTGACAAAGGTGAAGGGATAAGCCTCGCGGGCTTTTGGGTTGAGGGCATATTCGCTTTCCTCGAAGGGAGGTTTGTGCACAGGCAAAGCCTCGCCGAGTTGTAAAAATATAGCTTCATCTTTATAAAATTCAATGCGGCCGCTCTTGACAAATTGAGCGGTTTGCTCGATTTTGGCGGGTAAGCTGACAGGCGGGAAGGGCTTTTTGTTCCGGATCTGGTCGTAAAATGGGATTTGGCGGTTTCCGGGTACTTCGGATTTCAAACGAACCGGCCCTTGCTTTAGCTGTTCCAGGGTGATTCCGGCTACGGGCGGGCCCCCGACCTTGAGCAAGTGTTCGATGATTTTCTCAGCGGCTGCGTCCGGTTCCAGGCCGGGGTAGAAATAGCTTTCCCATGCCGGGTTCAGGCGTTTTGCCAATTCACGCATGATCCAGAGTTCAGGCTTACCCTCATAGAGGGGTTTAAGCGCAGGCTGTTGGAGTTGGAGATAGGGATGCACCGGAGTCGCGACCAGATCCGTTTTTTCGTACCAGCTCACGGCGGGAAGCACCGCGTGGCTCCAGCGGCAAGTGGTTGTCATCTGAAAGTCCATCGTGGCCACAAACTCCAGCTCACCGCTGGTAATCATTTCGCGCAGTTTATTGGCCATGTTATGCTGATCCAATGGATTCCCCCAGCCGATGATCAGGGCTTTAATGCCGTTCCTAGGCCATTTGGCTTTCATGCTGGGAGTGGGTCCTTTTAACACATAGAGAAAAGGCAGCCAGTTTTGCGTTTTGCCTTCGGGAACCCACCAGTCAGCTAGTTTAAAGCGAATCCGATATTGGCCTGCATAGGTGGAAATACCCGCTCCCGATGTCCCCAGATTTCCGGTTAAGACGGGAAGCAAGGCTAAGGCCCGGCCTTTGAGATCTCCGTGATACCATTGGTAATTGCTGGCTCCGTAGATGACATGGAGGGGCTTTGTGGCCGCCATGTCGCGGGCGATGCGGAGGAGGGTTTCCGGTTTGATCCCGGATTCTTTCTGGACATAGTCGGGAGTGTATTGGTTTAAACTTTCCTTGAGAAGCTGGAAGGCGGTTTTTGCTTTAACGCTTTGTCCGGTTTTGAGCTTGACCTCGATCGCACCTTCCAAGATGACATCCGGGGCAAGGTCAAGTTTTTCGGGGTGGACAGAGAGCAACCGGCCGTTATAGGCGACAAAGGCTTCCCGGTAAGCGGGAACATCGGCGGGTCGGGAGAGGCCTTCTACCTCGTCGGCTTTAAGGCGCTTCCCGGTATCCGTACGAACAAGAAGTGGCAAATCCGTGAAGGTTCGAATAAAAGCCGCATCATAGCGGTTTTCGTCAAGTAAAACTTTTGCGATCCCTAAGGCCACCGCCGCATCGGAGCTGCCCTTAATCGGAACCCATTCATCCGCTTTGGCTGCAGTGGGGCTGAAGTTGGGATCGAAGACGACAATTTTGGCCCCACGGTTGCGGGCCTCGACCAGAAAATGCGCATCCGGAAGGCGGGTTGCCAGGATATTCGAACCGAAAACAGCCACATAGCGGGAGTTCAGCCATTCCAGCGGCTCCAGTTCCTCGGATTGAACCCCAAAGGTCATTGGCCAAAACATCGGCAGGTCTCCGTTTTGGTCATAGGCATGGTGGAGGTTCCAACCGGCCAGGGTGGCTAGGCGGGATACCGCGCCTTTTTGGATATATCCGGTGCCCCCGACCTGGAAGGCGACACCGATGGATTCGGGACCGTATTTGTCCGCGATTTCTTGGAGGCGTTTCGCTGTAAAATCCAAAGCTTCGTTCCAGGAAGCCTTTTGCAGTTCGTCCCGGCCGGGTTTTCCTTTTTGCAGATAGGGCGTTTGCAGGCGATCCGGGCCGTAAATCAAATTCATCATCGAGAGGCCTTTCAGGCAGCCCCGAGGATTGTATTCCGGTTCCGGGTAGTCGGCGGCCTGGATAATCGCTTTAAGCTGATCATCCTCCACCATGGCGTGCATGCCGCAGGCTCCGGTGCAATTCGGTGAGCAGGTCGTGCGCACGACCTTCAGATTCGGGGGTGCTGCCGTACCCGTACCGGCTGCCATACTTTTGCGGACCCAACCGGCGCTGCCGGCACCGGCCAAGAGGACACCCGCCGCGGTCGTGGCTTTAATGAACTGACGACGGGATAGCTTTAATTTGGTCTTTTCCACGCTTCATACCTCCAGCGTTTAGTTTACCTGTTGATATTTTCACATGTTTGATCGAGATTATATCAAAAGAATGTAAAAGATTGCGTGATTAGAGTCTTCGGCTTTAGTGATTTTGATTACATAGTTCAATCGCTTATCGGTTTGATAATCTTTGTACAGATTAAGAGCCGCGAAGAAGGATTTCTTGGCTGAAACGTAGAAAAACTAGAAAAACTAAAGAATACTGGCTGGTGGGGGGTGAGTATCATTCGTATCGAAGTTCTCCCATGTGTGGGTTCGGTTCATATACCCTATTTAGAGGATCAGCTCGTGATCGTCATCGATGTCCTTAGGGCGACCAGCACGATGGTGACCGCGCTAGCCAATGGCTGCCAGTCGATTATTCCAGTGTTGACTGCGGAAGAAGCGCTGGAAAAACGCCTAATGCTCCCTGGTGCTTTGCTGGGAGGGGAACGGCAGGCTCTCCGCATCGAAGGGTTTGACCTCGGCAATTCTCCGTTTGACTATGCTCCGGAAAAAGTGGGCGGCAAGCGTGTGATCATGACAACGACCAATGGGACGCGGGCGATTCGGGCGGCTGCAGAGGCCCCAGCCGTCTGGATGGCCTCCTTTCTGAATCTCGAAAGCATTGTCCATGCGATTTTTCGCCGCTTTGACGAGGATAAGGGCCTGGATGGGATCGTGATTTTCTGCGCTGGAACCGAAGAACGGTTTGATATGCCGGATACGCTTTGCGCAGGTATGCTCATTGAGGCATTGGGGACGGAAGTGGAGCTTAACGACCTTGGCGAGGCGGCCCGAATTCTCTACCATTCAGCCCAGGGGCACTTGCTCGATGCCGTTCGCAGTTCTCAGCATGGCCAAAGGCTGCGCTCGCTCGGCTATGAACGCGATGTTACCTATTGTTCAACCGCGAATATCCTGCCGATCGTTCCGGCTTTGACGGATGGGGAGATTGTATGGCTCACAGATATCTAAGAAAGGGTGAAGGGTATGAACGTGATCTTTTTTGAGCGGCCCGGACGGGAAAACACGGAAAAGGCGATTGCCTTAGCGGTGGAGCGGGCGAAAGAGTTAGGGATTACGACCGTGGTTGTGGCTTCTAACTCGGGGGATACCGTGAATCGTTGCCTGGGACACGGACTGGACGTGGTCTGTGTTACCCATCATGTGGGATTTACCGGCCCAGGGATCGATGAGATGAGTGTTGAGGCGCGTGCAGACTTGGCAGCCAAAGGGGTCAAGGTATTAACTGCAACCCATCTCTTCGCGGGTGTGGATCGGGCCTTGCGCATTCAGGCGGGCGGGCTCTATCCCGGCGAGATCGTCGGGCATACCCTGCGTATGTTTGGCCAGGGAGTCAAGGTCGGGGTAGAGTGTGCAGTGATGGCCTTAGATGCTGGGCTGATTGAGTACGGCAAACCGGTGGTGGCTCTCGGTGGCACTGGTCGGGGCGCGGATACGGCTATCGTACTCACCCCGCAGCATTCGAATCAGTTTTTTAGCACGAAAATCCATGAGATCATTTGCAAACCACGGTAAGCAGGGCCGGTAGCAAGGTTAGTTTTATATGATCTTAATGCATTGATATGGGATGCGATTTGGAACGAGCTTAAAATTCGGTTATTTAATTCATGCTTTTCCCCTGTCCTGTGGCATACTAACCAGGCAGGGAGGTCGAGCGCCATGGCTAAATTCAAGGTTCCGGTTGGGATCTCGAATCGGCACGTTCACTTGACCCAAGAGCATCTTGAACTGCTTTTCGGCCCCGGTTACCAACTGACTAAGTTGAAAGACTTGAGTCAGCCAGGCCAATTTGCCAGTGAGGAAACTGTGACTCTCGTCGGTCCCAAAGGCTCCATGGATGGGGTTCGGGTTTTAGGACCTGTGCGTAAAGCATCGCAAGTAGAGTTGGCAGCTACCGATACCTTCAAATTGGGTGTGAGGCCGCCTGTCCGTGACTCAGGGGATTTATTGGGAACGCCAGGGATTGAGATCGTGGGCCCGGTCGGCAAAATTCGCCTTGAACGAGGGGTGATCGTGGCCGCCAGGCACATCCACATGAGTCCGAGGGATGCGGTAGCTTGCGGACTTAGGGATGGCGATCATATTGAAATCGAAGTTCCTGGAGAACGGGGCGGGGTGTTTGAAAACGTCCTCATCCGGGTCAGTCCGCATTATGCCCTGGACATGCATCTGGATACGGATGAAGGGAATGCCTTCAGCTTAAAAACAGGCCAGATACTGGAAGTCACGGTTGATCCCAGACAAAGACAAAGAGCTGCCGTATAGGCGCGTAAGCTTCCCTCTTCGGAGGGGAGTCTTTTTTCTCCGTTATCCGATGTTCACAAGAAGAAACTGGGCGAGTTCATGGTCGTGGATGTTGTTCTGTTTGAGAGCAGAGCTATTCGTGGCAAAAGAATCTACATGGATATATACAGAACCAGACTCAAGCAGCCGGTTATCCATTAAAGGGGAAACTTTTGATTTTAAAGAGTACCTGTGAGGTGCTTTTTGGGGGCAGAAATTAAGTCGCTAAGTTATCTAGCTTGCATTGCGTATTTTTAGGTCCAGCGGGGAAAAATGAAATGAGGTCGAACGCGAGGTGACTCAATGTGCCTGGTCATGACGAAGAAAACACTCGCTCCACTGAGAGTGAAAGGATAGTCGATCTGCACCACCTAGACTGGGATGAATTTCGGCGCCAAGTGCTTGTCTTGGGGGAGATGCTGGAAAAAATGAGGCTGGCCGAATATATTGCCTATCTCAACCGCCCGCTCAAATTGCTGCTCATGAATTTCGGGGTCGGGTTGCTGCGTGGGCTTGGGGCGGCGCTCGGGGCAAGCATTTTGTTCGGAATTGTGCTGATCTGGCTCAAACAGCTGGGAATGCTGGATCTGCCCGTGATCGGGGGGATCATTGCAGAACTGGTTAAAGTCGTAAACGCTCATGTTTCCCAGTAAGAACTCGAAGGATGCTTAAGCGAATGGAGGAAAATAAATGGACAGAACACTAGGAAAACGTGAAAAATACAGCCAAGTCATTAAGAACCTTGAAGCGGACAAACGGAATTGGGAAGAGATAGCGAGCGAACTCCTTACGGGAGACATGCGGGATTCCCTATCTGAGCTTTCGACCATTGACAATCATCCTGCTGATATCGGAACTGAGCTTTACGAACGGGAACGCGACATTGCCTTAAAGGATAATTTTAAACACAAAATTGCAGCAATCAACGCGGCTCTGGAGCGCTTTGACCAAGGAACCTATGGGGTGTGTGAACACTGCGGTCAGGAAATTCCCCTGGAGCGCTTGGAAGCACTCCCTTATACAACGGTTTGCGCCGAGTGCAGCCGTTCAGAAGAGAAGGAAGAGCAGCACTCTTTCCACCGTGAGCCTGTGCAAGATGAGCTTCTCAACCAGCCTTTCTCACGGACATTTAATGATGGCACGGATCAGAACGCTTTCGACGGGGAGGATTCCTGGCAGGCGGTGGCCCGTTACGGAACCTCAGAGGGTCCGCAGGATCTGGGCACGAATCGGGATGTGTTAGACCCCAGTTCCGCCTATGAGGATGCCGACGAGTGGATCGGTGCGGTGCAAGAGGTCGAGGCCATGGGTACGGTTAGGGAACCGGGGCGGGAGAATACGATTCATTATAGTAGTGAGCACAAGAGAGGGTAAGGGACGTCGGGACCTCCCACCTCTCAATTTGCCTGCACCCTGCCTCTGTGTTAAGATGGAGGAAAAAACAGGGGGGATTTTAGAGTTGATTGTCTGGCTGACGATGTTGACGGTCGTGCTTATTGACCGCATGCTTAAGGTTTATATTCAGGGTCATTTTTTTCCGGGGCAGTCTCTGGTGCTGATCCCGAAAGTGTTTCATATAACTTATGTTTTGAATCCAGGTGCGGCTTTTGGTTTGATGTCAGGCCAGACCTGGATTTTCATTGTGACGGCTGTAATCGTGATTTTAGGGGTGATCTGGGCTCAACGGAAGCTGACCGATCCATCCCTCGTATTGCGCTTGGCGCTTGGCATGATCGCAGGCGGAGCCTTGGGTAACCTCTACGACCGGGTGAAGTGGGGACTTGTCGTTGATTACTTGGATTTTCGAGTGTGGCCGTTTGTGTTTAATTTTGCAGATAGCATGATCGTGGTAGGAGTGAGTCTACTGCTTTTAACCCTTTACTGGAAAGAATATAGAGGACATTCGCAAGATGAGGCCCAATAAGGCGGAATTTTCAGGAGGTATCAGCATTGACTGAGGATCAAGCTCATGAACGTGATCAGGAGCAGGCGAGCGCGCTCGAGCTGAAAAAACTGTCTGGAGTTGAACTAGATGTCTGGGAAGATGATGGAGGGCAAACATTCACATTGAGCCTTCCCTCAGGGATCCGGCTCGATGTTGGGCTCACGGAGGCACTGGGACGGACGCGCACGTTTGTTCAGTCCCTCATCGAAGAGGGCCGAGTCTCAGTCAATCATGAGCAGCGCAAAGCGAACTACAAGGTGCGCGAAGAGGACGAGGTTCGTGTCGACGTACCAGAACCTCGGGAGATGACGGTTGAACCAGAACCGATCCCCTTGGATATTGTGTATGAAGACGTGGACATGCTGGTCGTAAATAAACCCCAGGGGATGGTGGTTCATCCGGCCCCTGGGGCATGGAATGGGACTTTGGTGAATGCTTTGCTTTATCATGTGCAGGATCTTTCGGGGATCAACGGGGTTTTGCGACCCGGGATTGTGCATCGAATTGATAAAGATACCTCTGGGCTTTTGGTTGTGGCCAAAAATGACCTAGCACACCAGGGTTTAGCGAAACAGATTAAAGTCCACGGCATGGCCCGACGCTACCAGGCGATCGTACATGGGATTCTGGCTGAACCGAGCGGAACGGTGGATGCGCCAATCGGGCGCGATCCCAAAGAACGCAAACGGATGGCGGTTACCTTCTCCCATTCCAAGCGGGCAGTCACGCATTACCGGGTCTTGCATCGGTTTCAAGGCTTTACCCATATTGAGGTCCGGTTGGAGACAGGACGCACCCATCAAATTCGGGTGCATATGGCCTATCTCGGGCATCCGGTTCTGGGGGATCCCTTGTATAGCCCGAAACGCAATCCTTTTGAGCTTTCACAGCAGGTGCTCCATGCGGGACACCTGGGGTTACATCATCCGCAAAGCGGGGAATGGTTAGAGTTTGAGGCGCCGCTTCCGCCAATGTTTGAAGCCGTGCTCGCTAAGCTGCGCCAGGGGATTTAAAGCGAATCTCAGGGCCCTGGCTTTTACTATATCATCGTTGAGGCTAAGGCTTAAAGGATATCGGCTTATGCGGACGAAAGCCAACATTCATCAGAAAGCAGCTATCCTTCAGAAATTAGACGGACCGTTAGTTAGAAGAGTTTGCGTGGGGGCAGGTTATAACGCGGATCGTAGGGCTGGGGAATGCCAAGCCGCCGTTCCAGGCGTTGGAGCCACGGGGGCTCAAATTGTTCTTCATAAAGTTCCCACCACAGGGGTTCTCGACCGGTCTTAAAGCCCATGCGAGCTTCCGCTTGTTTCAGCCAGCGGGGTTCAAACTGCTCCTCAAAGCGTTCCCAAGCCGGCGGTTCGTACCCACCCGTGTAATTCAGTGGATAGCGCCGGACATGTGGCGGATAAGGGCTGTATATCGGAAAATAGGGCAAATAATGATGGGGCATAGTTTTCCCTCCTTTTT
>JAJZPA010000269.1 GCA_021811425.1 Bacillota bacterium
ATTCCATGAACAAGACTACGTTTCTGATCAATGGTCAGAACTGGGCCATCAAAACGAATGGTTGGCATCTTTACTGCACCCCCAACATAAAAATTATACTCGCCACAAAGAATTCCCCTTTTTCACTAAAATCATGTAAACCTATTCGCGTGCAAAAATATTTTATTCCTTAAAAGGATTTTTGCACCTTGCGTAGAATAAACATGTATGGATAAATATATTGTAGACACAAACAGCGGATAACGCTTTAGCGTGTGTTGTTTATTCTCTTTAATTCAATACTGATGAAATAAAGGCCATGGAGGCCCCATCCCGTTCACGGGATTCTCCTAGCCTTTTTTTATTTTTCATCTTGAAAGGAGCGCTATTAAAATGTGTGAAGCTAACGCCTATCTCAAACACGGAAACGAAGAGACCCTTTTCATGGAAGCCATCGACATCATCGAACCCTACGAAGACGGCCTTAAACTCGTGGACATTTTCGGCCGCCAGAAGTTTGTCAAAGCACGCATCAAGGACATGACCTTACTCAGCCATCGGATCATCCTTGAGCCGACCGTAGAACCTGTTGCCCCAGAACCTCAGATCCAAACCCGAACTGAGGTGATGGAACACCCGGAGAGGGGGCTGTCCTAATGCATATCCCGGAAAGGCAGGAATCAACATGGATCTACCCACCTGGCTGCGAGAAAATAGCCCAGCCTCCCCTGAGACTGGTATTCCAAGCGGGCGACCCTTTAAAATCAAACGCCGCTCCAAACACAGCTTTATCCAAAAGACCCTGCAGGATATTATCCAGTTTCTCCAAGACTCCGTCTTCTCGGAAGGGGTGGCCGCCCAACCTGGGTTTCTGCAATCCCTCGACCCTCGGGTCAAGGTTGCTGCTCTCTTTACCCTCCTATTGAGTCTGAATCTGATTCGCCACCTCGCCCTCCTCTGGGGTTTTTACCTCGTCCTCTTGGTGGCTGCCTCCTTTTCCGGCCTTTCAGTTCGCTTTATTTTAAAAAAAGTTTGGTTAGTTGTTCCCCTGTTTACCGGAATCATGGCGATACCCGCGCTATTTAACTGGGTTCGTCCCGGTGATGCGCTTTGGGTCTTGTGGGATTTCGGCCATCCGCTCAATCTCGGGCTGGTTCACCTTCCCTCCACCTTAGCAATGACCCGGCAAGGACTTAAAGGGGATATTCTCCTCATCAGCCGGGTTGGCATCTCGGTCAGCCTTGCCATGGTACTCACCTTAACCACACGCTGGCATGATCTTTTACGGGCATTGCGCAGCTTCTTCTTGCCAAAAGTCTTTGTCACTGCCTTGGAAATGACTTACCGTTATCTTTTCGTCCTGGTCACCGCAGTGGAAGAGATGTTTCTTGCCCGCAAGGCCCGTGATGCCGGATTCTCGACCACAAAGGAACAGCGCCGCTTCATTGCCTCGTCTATGGCTGGGCTTTTCGGCAAATCCCACCAGATGAGTGAAGAAATCTACTTCTCCATGCTCGCCCGCGGCTATACAGGGGAAATCCGCTCAGTGGAGCGCTTTCATCTACGCTTGTTCGATCTCTTTGCCTCCGGCATCGTTCTCTTTTCCGCTTTGACCCTCTATGCCGCCGATAAAGTTTTGGGGGAATAATCATGAACAAACGCCCGCTTCTCTTTGCCGTGAACAACCTCACCTATCATTATCTCCCGGACAAGCCGGTTCTCGAACGTGTCACCCTCGATGTCTATCAAGGGGAAAGCCTGGCCATCCTGGGCGCCAACGGCAGCGGTAAATCGACCTTACTCAAGCTTCTCTCTGGCCTCATCTTTCCGATTCAGGGTCAGATTACGGCCTTCGGGCATGAACTTACGGAAAATGCGCTTCAGGATCCCGTATTCCTGCAACCTTTCCGCCAAAAAGTCGGCTTTGTCTTTCAAAATTCCGATGCTCAGCTCTTTTCCGCCACCGTTTGGGATGAACTCGCCTTCGCTCCGCTTCAAGCCGGGCTCTCTCCGCAGGAAACGTCCCGCAGAGTTGAGGATGTAGCCAAACTTCTCGGCATCGAGCACCTCTTAGAACGCCCGCCCTACCGGTTAAGCGGCGGGGAGAAAAAGAAGGTCGCTCTGGCCTGCGTTCTTTCTGTGAATCCGGAGGTTCTCTTTCTGGATGAGCCTACCAATGGACTCGATCCCCGCACCCAGTTTTGGTTGGTCGAGTTTCTCATGGCCCTGAAGCAGGCAGGAAAGACGATCATTACCGCAACCCATGATCTATCGATTATTGAAGATATTGCCGAGCGGGCCATCGTGGTGAACGAAAACCACACCTTGGCCGCTGATGGGCCGGTTTTGCAAATCCTCTCTGACCGCAAGCTTCTACTCGCTGTCAATTTGATTCATGAACGCTCACATTTCCACGTCGGAGCCAGCCGCCAGCACGGATAGATTTAGCCGGTTGCTCTCCTGCTGCTTTCTTTTCTAAATACAACCCTTTTGTATAGTTACCCCTTACTATGCAAAAACTGATGAGTGAAAATCTCATAAGGGGTGACGATATAGTGAGCGAAACCATATTGGAACGTTCGGAAGGCCGAGTCAGTTATCACGATTCGGTCGA
>JAJZPA010000079.1 GCA_021811425.1 Bacillota bacterium
GCAGATAGTTCCAGCGGATCTCTATAAAGCGGTGGCTGAGGTCTTAGCCTTTGTATATCGCTTAAAAAAGAAACGGCCGGCGATATAGGAAGTCAGGAGTCAGGAGTCAGGAGTCAGGAGTCAGGAGTCAGGAGTCAGGAGGCGGAAGCAAAAGAACCGTCCCCGTGCTCCCCCGTGCTCCCGAAGAACCGTCCCTCGTGTCTCGGGTCGAACCACGAACCGCGAATATCGAACCACGAAAAGGGGGTGTAGTCATTGGCGACAACGCTGCAGCGGCGGCTGCTGGCACATACGGACATTTTAGCAGCGTTGGGGCTGGTAGGGATTATCGTGATGATGGTTATCCCTTTGCCGCCTGGCCTGCTGGATATTTTGATTACGCTGAATATTACGGGTTCGGTGCTGACGCTGATGATGGCCTTCTTTTTGACGGAGCCCTTGGAGTTTTCGGTGCTGCCATCCTTACTGTTGATGATGACCCTGTTCCGTTTGTCCTTAAATATTTCGACGACGCGGCTCGTGCTTTTGGATGGGTATGCGGGAGAGGTTATTCAACAGTTCGGGCAGTTTGTCATCCGGGGAAATCCAGTGGTCGGTTTTATCGTGTTCGTGATTCTGGTGATCGTACAATTCATCGTGATTACCAAAGGGGCGGAGCGAGTTTCGGAAGTGGCTGCCCGCTTCACGTTGGATGCGATGCCGGGAAAACAGATGGCGATTGACGCGGATCTGAATGCAGGGATGATCAACGAACAGCAGGCTCGGGATCGGCGGAAAACGATCCAGCGGGAAGCCGATTTTTATGGGGCGATGGATGGTTCCAGTAAGTTCGTCAAAGGGGACGCCATAGCTGCTATTATTATCCTTTTTATCAACATTGTCGGTGGGTTTATCATGGGGGCTATGGGAGGCCTGCCGATTTTAGATGCCCTGCATAAGTATACTCTGCTGACGATCGGGGATGGGCTGGTCTCGCAAATCCCAGCGCTTCTGATCTCCACTGCGACGGGTTTGGTGGTGACGCGGGCCGCGTCTGAGACTAATTTAGGCAGGGATTTGTCCCGCCAGCTCTTCCGGGCTCCGAAGGCGATGTTTATCACGGCTGGAGTTTTGGTGCTCCTCGCCCTCTTGGGACTGCCGAAACTGCCGATGTTGTTGGTGGCAGCGGTGCTGGTGGGAGCCGGTATCTTGCTGGAGCGAAACAGCCGGGTGGAAGTGGTGCAAGAAACGGCGGCTGCCCGTGACAACGCGATCGAAGAGAGCAAGAAACCAGAGAATGTCCTCGGACTTTTGCAGGTCGATCATATGGAATTGGAACTGGGGTATGCTTTGATCGCCTTGGTTGATGCCGGGCAGGGCGGAGATCTTTTGGATCGGGTGGTGCTCATCCGTCGGCAGATCGCCAGTGAGATGGGTTTCATTGTGCCTGTGATTCGGATTCGGGATAATATGAACCTACAGCCGAACCAGTATGTGATTAAGATCCGGGGAGCGGAAATAACCAGTGGCGAATTGATGGCAGACCATTATTTGGCGATGGCCAGCGGTTTCGGCGAAGACACGATTCCGGGAACGCCGACCAAGGAGCCTGCTTTTGGCCTGGAGGCGAAATGGATTCATGCTATGCACCGGGAGCAGGCTGAACTCTCCGGGTATACGGTCGTGGATGCGCCCACGGTGTTAGCCACGCATTTGACGGAAGTGATTAAGAGCCAGGCCTGGGAGATCCTCAGCCGCCAAGATGTCAAGACCCTGATGGATCACGCGAAGGAACAGGCTCCGGCGGTGGTGGAGGAGATTGGGGAGAACCTGAATTTAGGACAGATTCAGAAGATCCTCAGCAATCTCCTGCGAGAGCGGGTTTCGATTCGGGATATGGTGACGATCTTAGAGACCCTGGCGGATTATGCTCAGGGAACCAAGGATTTAGATCGTCTGACCGAGCATGTGCGTCAGGCTTTGGCGCGGTCGATCTTGCAGCCGTTGTTGGGGTTGGATAAGTCGCTCCCGGTGCTCACTTTAGATCCCAAGGTGGAACAGCAGATCCTGGACAGTGTCCAGCCTTCAGACTATGGCTCATACCTGACTCTGGATCCGAGGGTGTTGCAGGAATTGATGCGGAGTTTAAACCGGGAAGTGGAAAAGATGGTGCTCAAAGGGTATTCCCCCGTGTTGGTGTGTGCGCCGATTGTGCGAATTCATCTGAAACGGGTGACGGAACGGCAACTGCCACAGCTCGTCATCCTTTCGTATAATGAATTGGTTCCGGGGGTTCAAGTACAAGCATTAGGGATGGTGGTGGCCGATCATGCGGGTTAAGCGTTTCGTGGGCGAGAATGTCGCGGAAACGATGGGCAAGGTGAAAAGAGAATTGGGATCCGAGGCGGTGATTTTGCAGACCCGCCAGTTTAAAGAAGGCGGATTTTTGGGTTTCTTCGCTAAGATGAAGGTGGAGATCACGGCGGCGATTGAGGACCGCCCAGCGACCAAGCGGGTTCCTCCTGCTTCGATGGAGGCTTATGTTGCAGCGGCTCGCAGCTATTCGGGCTATATGGAGGGTGAAACACAAGAACCTCAAGCTATGTCCGCCGGGGGGGGCGGCGGGGCACCAGGGATGTCCACTGCTACCGGAGTTTCAGGTGGGATCGGTGCACAAGGTTGGAATTTGGGGCCTAACGGGAGGACTTCTCCTAAGGGATTAAGGGAAAACGAGGCGGCCCTTTCAAGACCAGCAGCGTTAGACCTAACGGAGGATTCTTTGCTGCAACAGGAACTGCGGCAGATGCAGAGCATGCTCCTGCAGATGAATAAACAGCTGACAACGCTGGGACAGGAGAACGTGGTTTGGCCGGGAGCGCTCCAAGCCTGGGCTGAGCGGTTGCGGGAACGTGGAATTCAGGAGTCGCTGGTAAGGCGTTTGCTGCGCCAGGTGCAGCAAAGTCTGTCTGAGCCGGAATGGCAGGAGTCTGAGGCGGTCTGGGCGAATATAGAAGACAGTGTGCGCCGCATGTGTGCCCAAACGGCAGTGATCCAGCCAGGGGTGCAAAAACCGCGGATCGTGGCCTTGGTCGGTCCGACCGGCGTGGGGAAGACCACTACGATCGGCAAGCTGGCGGCAGGGTTTAGTATCGTCGACAAACGCAAAGTGGCCTTGATCACGGCAGATACCTATCGGGTCGCGGCGGTGGAACAATTGAAGACTTTCGGGGAAATTATCGGGGTGCCGGTGGACGTAGTGATGACTCCATCTGGCCTACGGGAAGCACTCTCTCAGCATGCAGATAAAGAACTTATTTTTATTGATACGGCGGGGCGCAGTCCCCAGCATGAACTCCATATGTCTGAACTCAGGGCTTTCTTGGATCGGGCCCAAGCGGATCTGACGCTGCTCGCCATGAGTGCGACCACGAACACCACCGATCAGATCCGGGTGTTGAACCGCTTTGCACCCTTGGCGACGCATTTGATTTTTACGAAGCTGGATGAGACGATGAGTCCCGGTAACCTGCTCAATGTCATCGATCAAACATCCTTGCCTGTGGCCTATTTGACAACCGGGCAAAATGTCCCCGATGATATTGAGGCAGCAACTCCTGCACGCTTGACCCGTTATATCTTGGGGGAGGGATCAGCCCATGCTTGACCAAGCAACGGTGCTCCGGGAACTGGCCTTCCGTAAGGAAAAGGGCCTTCACAAAATGCGTGTGATCGCTGTGACAAGCGGTAAGGGTGGGGTTGGGAAAACAAACTTTACCGTGAATTTGGCCTTGGCCTTAATCGAATACGGTCATCGGGTCTTGATCCTGGATGGGGATTTAGGAATGGCCAATGTGGATGTGGCTTGTGGGATCACCCCTCGATATACGATGGAACATTTGCTCTCAGGGGAAAAGACCATTGAGGAGATCATTGTCCGGGGCCCCAGCGGTTTGGGGATTTTGCCTGGGGGATCCGGCGTGCTGGAGTTAGCGAATCTGGAACGCGCCCGCTTGGTGCATGTGCTTTCGAACCTCGGCCGACTGGAAAAATTGGCGGATATGCTCCTGATCGATACGGGCGCAGGGCTCAATCATACCGTGCTTAACTTTCTCAAGGCTTCTGATGATATTATTGTACTCACGACGCCGGAACCGACGGCTTTGACGGATGCCTATGCCCTCTTGAAAGCTGTGAAACGGGAGGGAGAAACCCCAATCAACGTCGTGGTCAATCGGGTCAGGCAGGAAGCGGAAGCACGGGGAGCTTTTGAACGCTTGGAAACTGCGGTGCAGAAATTCCTTCACGGTTCGCTCAACCTTCTCGGCTGGGTATACGATGATCCATTGGTCTCGCGCGCGGTGATGCAGCAGGAGCCTTTAGCGCTGGCTTATCCCGAAAGTTCTGCGTATCACTGCATACAATGGATTGCAGGAACCGTTTCAGGATTGTACCTACAGCCGCCGCGCCAAGCCCGAGGGATCAGAGGGTTTCTGGGGCAGCTGTTACGGGCATTTTGAGGCTTTTTAATATATATTCTTGGGCATGGCCGTTAAACATTGGTTAAAGTTCGGTTCTTGAACTTCGGATTTCGAACCCGGACCACGGACTCCGACTCCGACCTCCGGCATCTGGCATCTGGCATCTAACTTCTGGAAGGGGTGATTTCTGTTGAGCTATAAGAAGATATTAAAACCGGGTCTTGCGGTGGAGCTTGTTGTTTCCGAAGGGGATTATGCAGGGCGATACCGCACCCGAGTTGATGAAGTCGGACAACGGCTCATGTCGGTTGAAGCCCCATTTATCGAGCGACAGGTCATTCCCTTGGCGGAAGGGATGCCGGTAGAGATTACATTCTGGGATGACATCTCAGCCTATAGCTTTGACGCGAAAATCTTGCAGCGGATTGCTGTACCGGTGCCACTCTTCGTACTGGAGTTTCCAGGCGAGGTGCGCAAAGTGCAGCGCCGTAATTTTGTCAGGATTCCTGCTTTCTATGCCATCACCTTTCGCAGTGTGACGCGTGAAGGATTAAGTGATATGAAAAAAGCAGATATGCTGGATCTGAGCGGAGGCGGCATGCGGTTCCGGACGAAAGAGCAATTGGAAAATCAGGCGCTTCTTTATACACAGCTGTTTTTACCAACTGGAGAGATTCAAACGCCAGCCCGCATCTGCAGGGTCGATAAGACGGAGGATGAGAAAGCCTATATCATCTCAGTTGAATTTTACGAGATCTCGGAGAGAGAACGCGACAAGATCATTCGCTGTGTTTTTGATTTACAAAGGGCGATGCGCAAGAAAGGACTGGTTTAAGTGGAAATCAATCAAATTCAACTTGATGCCCTGAAGGAAATCGGGAATATTGGGTCAGGACACGCGGCGACAGCGTTGTCGACCTTGCTGCAACGGCGGATCGACATGTCGGTTCCCGAGGTTTGGACGGTGAGTTTTGAACAGGTGGCTGGGATTGTGGGTCAGTTGGATGCACCACAAGCCGTGGTGTATGTTAAGGTGGAAGGAGACGCTCCGGGAAAGGCTGTGTTCTTTTTTCCAATCCCAAGTGCAGAGATTATGGCTCAGGCCTTGTTTCAAACTGAGGAACCGTTGGACCTGTTTTCGGACGAGATGGCTCAGTCGGCTCTCAAAGAAGTGGGCAATATTATGGTGAGTTCCTTTTTGATTGCCTTGACTCAGTTCTCAGGGATTCCTCTGCAGCCTTCGGTGCCTGCGTTAGCCGTGGACATGGCCGGGGCAATTTTAGATGCGATCCTGATTGAGGAAGGGACTCTGGATGAGCATGTTTTATTTATTGATACGCAAATTACAGGGATTCCTCAGATCGAGGGACAGTTCATTTTTCTGCCGGATGCGGGGTCTCTGAAAAAACTGTTAGGAGCACTTGGGGTATGAGCACAGTGATCAATGTGGGTATGGCCGATTATAAAACGGCAAGAACGCCGGACATTCTCATGACCGCTGGGTTGGGTTCCTGCATTGGAATCTGCATCCATGACCCCGTGGTGAGAGTCGGGGGTCTGGCGCATATTATGCTGCCAACGGCCAACGGCAATCCCAGCGGGAATTTGTTTAAATATGCGGATACAGCCATCGAGCTGATGTTGAAAGAGATTCTCGCTTTGGGTGCGAGCAAAATGCGGCTGAAGGCCAAGATGGCCGGAGGTGCGCAGATGTTTTCCTTTCCCGGTAAGCCGCCGATTCTTAAAATCGGGGATCGCAATGCCGAGGCAGTGGAACAGGAATTAAAGCGGATAGGGATTCCTTTGATGATTGCCGATGTGGGGGGGAGTTTCGGCCGCACGATTCATTTCGATGTGAGTACGGGCGAATTGAAAATACGCACGATTCAGCACGGCGAAAAGGTGATTTGAGGTGGAGATATTTGACCGTGAGGTGCTCAAAGTTTGGATTCGGCGTTTGGCTGTTTTGACCGCTCTTTCTGTGGGTGTGTTAAGCTGGTTCGGTGGAGTTTCGCTTTTCATTTTGGCGTTAAGGATGGGATTGGCGTTTGCGCTCATGTATGGCTTATGCATGTCAGGCCTTGTCTTATTCGACCAGGGCGGAGCGCAGGCAGAGGCAGGACACGATGGCGACCGACGAAAAGGAAGCCTGATCGATATCGCGGTGGGAGAGTATGCTGCGACTCAGTCTGAAGATCGAGCAAACGGGAATGTTTTGGCAGGGCAAGACGCTGACGCGGGGTCTGAGACGAGGTTGAAGGCGGAGAGAGGCCCGGAGGCGTCTCACACGCAGGGGTCGTCGGAAGGCTTGCCTGGTCAGGTACAACCCGGTTTGCAGAGAGGTCTGCCGGACACCGAGACCCAGGCCGATATGGTTCGACGTATGGGTTGGGGGGATTAACGCCCACGTGTAGAAGTGGGCGGGTTGAAAAAAGATAGAGTACGAGGTACTACTCCCACTTATAGAAGTGGGAGTCTCACGATTGGATGAAGGTTGTTAGGGGGTGGAGTGTTTGCCCAGCGGCTCTTTTACAGCGAATCCTTACGAGCAGACGCGTGGGGGATGGAATATGGCGCACATCGAAACGTATTTGCCCTTGGTAAAACGGGTAGCCGGACGACTCTCTATCGCGCTCCCCCCACATGTGGATGAAGATGATTTGGTTGGCTACGGCGTATTCGGGCTAATGGACGCGGTTGAGAAGTTTGACCCGGCACGGGGGGTTAAATTTGAAACGTATGCCAGTTTAAGAATTCGAGGGGCGATTCTCGATGGGCTGAGGACGATGGATTGGGTGCCGCATTCGGCTCGGCAGCGGGTACGTCAGGTACAGGATGCGTTTACGGCTTTGGAAGGTCGGTTGGGCCGACATGCGAACGTCGAGGAGGTCGCCGCATTTTTGCAGATGACTGTGAAGGATGTCGAGGGGATTCTGAAACAAGGGCAAATGCTGATGTTGACATCTTTTGACGAGATGTTGAGCGGTGAGGATGGGGAGGGAAACGTTTCCCCCTTGCAGAATTTAACCGATAACGCGGCGACGGAGGCATTTGACAGCATTGAAAAAGAGGAACGGAAGCGCCTTGTGGCGGCAGCGGTCGAGAAGCTGCCGGAGAAAGAGCAGCTCGTGTTGGCACTCTACTATCAGGAGGAACTAACGCTCAAAGAGATCGCCAAGGTCATGAGCCTTTCCGAATCCCGTATTTCCCAGCTCCACTCCCAGGCGATTTTACGCTTGCGCGGCCGACTCAGCCGGAAAAAGAAGGATTTATTTTAAGGAAGAAGGATTTAGGCATAGCTAAAGTTCGCGTTCTTTTTTGCCGATAAAGAACTAGAGGTATCGGGAGGTGATGCCATGGTAAACATGAATGTCCTTTCGGTAATGAGCAGTCCTAGCGTGCCGGGGGATAAGACTTCTGTTGCAGGGTCGGGCCAAGGAGATTCTGGGCAAGCAGCAGAGACTTTTACCGCGATCATGGGCGATTGGCTAGCGATGTTGGGGCTGGGAGGACAGAACTCCGGAGAAAATGTCCCTGGGGTTTCGGGTAATGATGAGAAGAAACCCGAAACGAAGACGGAAACCAAGGATATACAGGGTTCCTTAATGGCAGCGATCCTGGCGTTTTCAGGGTTGCAGCCGTTGGGGATGGACGTTGCAGGGGCGGTTCGGAGTGATTTTCCGGCAGGCAAGGAGGCCAATTCCGGAAAGGTAAGCTGGGAAGTGAAGGGTGCTGGAAGTGCTCGCATTGCGGAAGCCATCCTGGGTGGATGGAGTCTGGGGTCGGGCACTGGGACAGACGGACTTGCCCAGATCGTAGCAGGGGCCGAGCGGGCAGGGATGATACCGCCTAGGCAAGGGGGAAACCCCGCCCTCATATCGGAGTTGGATAACGATAGAATTCAGACCTTACTTAAAGAACTTTCTGGTCAGATCATGGCAAAAACAGGAGTGGCACCGGAAGGACAACAGACTTCGGACGGAACGCTCCTGGCAAGGAACATCTTAACCCAATTAGGTGAGCAGAATGCGACTCAGCAAAATCTGGTCGGTACCGCGGGGTCGGAGGTACTGAAGCACCAGATGGAGGGACAGCCAAGCCTGGCACGAGATAGCCAAAACAGTGCCAATGGGTTGAATGAGATAGACTCGCCAAGTCTTTCAGGGGAACGGGCCGTTTTCTTGACTAAGAACGGGGAAGTGACTGGTTCGGCGACTGACGGAGCCAGCCTCAACCCAGAGGCAAAACTAGGCGCAAAACCGGTGGCTGAGGGGCTGCTCGTCTCGGGCAGCCACAAAACCGGAGCAGAGGCTCAGGCCGCGTCTTACCAAGAGTTTGACAGTATGAAAAACGGTTTGGCTCAGGAAGGGCAAGGACACAGTCCGCAAGCTATAGAATCGGCATTGGTCGGAACAAAGGCCAATGATTTTGTGGCAGGGAAGGCGGACAGCCCTTCGATTTGGCAGCAGATGGCAGCTTCTCTGCAGGAACATATGGGACCTCGAACTGACGTTTCCTGGAAACGTCCCTTGGTGAAAGAATTGGAGATTCAGTTACATCCGGCCGAACTGGGAAAGATCCAAATCGCCTTACGCTGGGACGACGGCACGGTTCACTTACAGGTCCAAGCGTCTGAGCGGGGAACCGGAACGATTCTGCAAAATCACCTGTCGGATCTGCGGCAGTCTTTGCAAGACGCAGGGGTTGCCTGCGGGATGTTACAGATGGGTTTAAACGGAGAACGCAGGCAACGATCCTATCCTGAATTGTTCCCAGAGGTTCCAAAACGCCAGGAGGACGAAAGTGTAGCTGCACTACATTATCCACAGGAGTTGGATCCAGCACAGAGTTGGGTCAGCTCGGGTATGAATGGGCAGCGGTTGAATATTACGGCCTAGCGTTTGAGAAATCGGCTTAGGGAACGTACGGGGCGGTCACAACGTTTCAGATATTGATAACGTTTTCGATATTGACAACGCTGGCGGTATGATAGCGTTGCGAATGTCGAGAGAGGTAGTGGCGAAAAGGATATGACAAGTAACATTAGTTCGACAGGAAGCAGCACGACGACAACAGGCAACGCTTTGACCAATGCGGTTAATCAAACGTTGGGCAAGGATGACTTTCTGAAGCTCCTGACGACGGAACTTAAAAACCAGGATCCCATGCAGCCGCTTGACAATAAGGATTTTATTGCACAGATGGCCCAGTTTAGCTCCCTGGAGCAGATGAATAACGTGGCCACAGCTGTCAACGATCTCAAGACGAGTCTAACGGCGCAAAGCCAGCAGACACTCCTGGCTCAGGGAGCAGCCCTTATCGGACGGCAAGTTACAGTTACGGCTGCAGATGGCTCGAATGTTGTAGGAACTGTTGCCAGTGTCAAATGGGCAAATGGGCTTTTAGAGGTACAGGTTGGGACGCAGTCTTTTGATCTCGACAAAGTGACGGAGATCAGCTAGGCCAGGCCTGGCCAGATGGCTCCAAAACATGAGGCTCGAAAAAGAATAGCGAAGTTTGAAGGACTTAGGCTCCATGATGAAGAATAAAGGAGGAAAAGCATTATGATGCGTTCATTATACTCAGCTATTTCGGGGCTGAAGAATCACCAGATCAAGATGGATGTGATTGGTAATAACATCGCCAATGTCAATACCACCGGGTTTAAACGGAGCCGGGTAAGCTTCGGCACGATGCTCAGCCAGACCGTGAAGGGTGCATCCACGCCGGATACGGCTACACCTGCCACTTATGGGGGTACGAATCCCACGCAAATCGGGCTGGGAGCGACGCTGGGTTCGATCGACCAGATTATGTCCCAGGGCAGTGCTCAGTCAACCGGAAAAAACACCGACTTGATGATTCAGGGTTCCGGTTTTTTTCTGCTGAAGAATAGCGGCAACACTGTATACACGCGGGCTGGCGGCTTCGGTTTTGATTCCGATGGCAATATGGTTGATCCGGCTACCGGGGCACTGGTTCAAGGGTATATTTACGATGCATCACAAGCGGACGCGACGTGGTCACCTGGACCAGTGACCCTGGGAAATATCAAGTTCAAGTTGGGTGATCCGTCTCTTGTGACTCCGACTTCGTTATTGACCAGCTACAGCATTGATCAGAATGGGATTATCACCGGGGTTTATACGGATCCTTCAACCGGAGCGAGCTCTACCAATAAGATCGCGCAGATTCCTGTGGCAAATTTTGCTAACGATAGCGGTCTCCAGAATATTGGCAGTAATTTCTATACCCAGACGAATAACTCGGGTACAGCGTCTATCGGCGCGGCTGGAACAGATGGACGTGGAACGCTGATTCCAGGCGCACTGGAGATGTCCAATGTGGATCTGTCCCAGGAGTTTACGGATATGATCGTGACCCAGCGTGGCTTCCAGGCTAATTCTAGGGTCATAACGGTATCAGATACCTTACTGCAGGAACTGATCGATTTAAAACGTCAATAATTTCTAGATTTTTAAGATTTCTCTAGATTTCTAAGTGATCTCTTCGACTTGGAAGCAAGAGATTGAAAGAAAGGAAATTTGAGCATGCGGATTGGTTCGGAGCTGGGTTTTTTCCAGCCACAGCAGCGATTGGATATGCTTGGGAATAATGCGGCCAATGTCGGGACCGTGGGGTTTAAGGCGCAGATCGATGAAGCCGCGCAAGCGTTTGAACCGTTGGAAATGAACGCGAATGTTGCTCAATATGGTGGAGGACAAGGGGCTATTGGGGGCGCCTCCTATTTTGGACCGCGTTCTGATTTTAAACAAGGCCCGATTGCAGATACGGGCAATCCCTGGGATCTGGCGCTAACCGGGGCTGGATTTTTCCAGGTCACAGGGGATAATGGGGATGTGCTCTATACGCGTGCCGGGAACTTCCACCTAGACGGTGCGGGAAGGATAACCGACGCAGGCGGTCGTTTGTTGCGGCTCACCGATGCGCAAGGGCAGGTGCTGAATCCACCTCCGGTATTGCCGAGCGATGCGACGAACATTGCCGTGCAAGCGGATGGGACGGTGACCACAGTTTCTCAGGGAAATAAACTGACGCTGGGGCGGATTTCCCTGGCGCTGTTTAGCAATCCAAATGGCTTGCTCCAACGGGAAGGGACCCTGTACCAGGCAACCCGGGAATCGGGGGCTGCCATTCAGGGTGTAGCCGGAAATCCCAGCGGAAATGGGAATGTAGCTTTTGGGGCTATCCGCTCCGGAGCCTTAGAACAGTCTAATGTTGATCTGGCCGGAACCATGTTGAGCTTGATTCAGGCTCAGCGAGCCTATCAGCTCGAGGCCCGTATGGTTAAGCAGAATGATGAAATGTGGGGACAGGCCAACGCAATAAGGAGGTAATATCGTGTCAGGCTGGTTGGATAATCCGCTCCTCACCCTTTTGGAGAAGGGACTCGATGCCTCAAGTTTGAGGCAGAAAGTGATTGCGGACAATGTTGCCAATGTGGATACGCCGGGGTTCAAACGCTCGGATGTCGATTTCAGTGCAGTTTTGGGTGAAGCGATGGGAGCCACGAATCCGGTTCTCCCCCTTAAGGTGACATCTGAGAAGCATTTGCCTGGGGTCGCGCCGAGCGCTCAGGCAGCCGTGGTCGTTGATCAAAGCACGACACTGCGCAATGATGGCAACAACGTGGACATCGATAAAGAAATGGCTAATGTCGCCGAAAACGGGCTCTATTACAATGCCGCTACCCGAGTCATCTCCTCTCAGCTCGGTCTTTTGCGCATGGTCATCCAGGAAAAACCGTAATAGGTGGTGAAGATCATGATTCGAGGACTCTACACAGCCGCATCCGGGATGCTCGTCACCCAGCGGCAGAACGAGATGATCAGTGAAAATATCGACAACCTCCAAAACCCTGGCTATCGTGAGGCAGAGGCCAGTGTGGAAGCCTTTGGGCCGATGCTCATTGAACGCATTGGCGGAGCCAATGGGAATGCATCCGAAACGGTGCCGATCGGTGCCATGGGTACAGGGGCCAGGGCCGATCGGATTGCGATTAAGAACGCGCCCGGGCTCATGCGGCATACCGATGAGGCCACGGATCTCGCGATGGCTTCCCCTGGTTTTTTTGTAGTTCAAACTGCCCAGGGAGAGCGCTATACCCGCGACGGCCACTTTCACTTGGATCCCCAGGGACAGCTTGTTACATATGGCGGACAGCCAGTCTTAGGGGCAAACGGCCCCATTGGCCCGCTCAGCGCAGAATTCAAAGTCAGTACTGAGGGGACGGTAACAGACCAGGGCCGTACCGTGGATCAATTGCGGGTTGTTAATTTTCAGCCAGGGTCTTTGCAAAGGGAAGGAAAGACCACGCTTTATACACTGGCTCCGGGAGGCGTTGCTGCAACTCCTGTAGCCCGGGCCGATGTCCAAGTTAGCCAGGGAACCCTGGAAGAGTCCAATGTGAACTTAAATAGTCAGATGGTCAAGATGATCACGATCATGCGCGCTTATGAAGCGAATCAGAAGGTGATCCAAACGCAGGATGCGACGCTGGAGAAGGCTGTCAATGAGGTGGGGAAGGTCTAGAGAGGAGTGCTTTTTTTGGCAGGACAGGTTGTAATTTTCGCCCTGGGGCGAGAGGAATATGGGATGCCGATTGAAGTGGTGCGGGAAATTACCCGTCTAGGTGAAGTGCGGCCGATTCCCCAGGCTCCTGATTATGTGCAGGGGCTGATTAATCTACGGGGACAGGCAATCCCCCTCATCGATCTGCATTTGCGTTTTGGGATTCCGGCTCCGGCTACGGAGGCTGGGAAGCCAGGCGGCCAAGTGAACATGTTTGCCTTAATCACAGAGGTGTACGGGAATCTGGTCGGGTTTGCCGTGGATGAAGTCCGGGAGGTTCGGGTGCTCGATGATGTCCTTCCGCCGCCGCCATTGGTGACGGCTCCTTTCATTGAAGGGATCGTTAATCTGCCGGATCGGATCATCATGCAACTCATTCCGGAACGGATTCTGGAAAGCGATGAAGTGCAGGGACTGACGACCCTCATCTAAGGAGAATATGCAGGTACATACACAGGAAGGATAGTGATTCGGTTCAGGCTGAGTTTCAACGGATTCGATGTACATCCGAAATAGCTTAGGAGTATTCACAAAGTTGTTGGCTAGGCATATGAGAATGATTTGAAGCAGGGAGCACCCATCTGCGCCTAATAGGTGGCTTTGAAGGAGCGGTGAAACGATGAATGTGAACTTAGCGGATATGCTGGTTCTGATGCAGATGCAAAAGGCTGACTCCGCATGGCAAAACGATGCGACAACCGAGTCAGGCACTTCGGGGACAGGGGTTCCTGGGGCGAATGACCTGCTCTTTGCTGTTCTCCTGCAGGCGCTACTGGGGGGGCAGGATGGTACTCAGGGTTCGTCCGTTCAGAACCTATTGAGTCAGGGGTCGGAGGGCCAGGGCCTTGCAGCGGGCAAGCAGGTTCAAGGGCATTCTGGCTCCGGACGTTTGGCGAATCATCAGGCGTCTCAGCCGCTTGACGGGCTCATTGCCCAAATGGGGCAGAAATACGGCATCAATCCCGGCTTGATCCGGGAAGTCGTGCGCGCGGAGTCAGGCTTTAACTCTGAGGCCGTATCTCCCGCAGGAGCGCAGGGTCTCATGCAGCTCATGCCGGGAACCGCAGCGTCCTATGGTGTCAATGTCCCCCTC
>JAJZPA010000080.1 GCA_021811425.1 Bacillota bacterium
GTTGAAGAAGCTGGGATGTATTTTTTCCGAAGGTTTATCGACGGCCAAGTCAAGGTTACTCCTAATGTTAGCTCTCAGTGTTACCCGAGATTTTGCGGAGATCCAAGCCATCTTCTCCCAGGAAGTTTTATTATAAATTGATTAAATCAAGCATTAAACCTGTTGGATATCATCACGAACTCTAGAAAAAGGAAAGGGTGAGGTTGTTGGCAATCAAAGTGGGAATAATAGGTACGGGCAATATTGGGACGGATTTATTAATGAAGATTACGAAAAAAAGTTCAGTATAGAGAAAATTAGGAGATATTGATGCGACGTTTTGCGATCATTGCCGATGATTTCACCGGTGCCAACGACACCGGGATCCAATTTGCCAAGCATGGTATTTCCACCGTAGCCATTCTGAATTCCGACGAAGCAGAACTGGAATGCTTTGAAGATGCAGAAGTAGTTGTCATGAACACTGAAACCAGAAATGCGCACGGCCTTGAGGTTTACCAAAAAGTGCAACGGGCAGCCAAGAGTTTGTTAAGCATGGGATTTCCGTTCATCTATAAGAAGATAGATTCCACCATGAGAGGAAACCCCGGTCTGGAGCTGCTGGCGGTGATGAGAGCCCTGAACGTCCCATTGGGTGTGCTTACCCCGGTTTTTCCCGCGAACAGCCGGATGGTGGCAGGGGGATTTCTATTTATCCAGGAGGGTCCTTTGCGCCAGAGGTATAGCCAGGGCCTTAATATTGTGCAATTAGTTCGCGAACAGGTCGAGTGCCGTGTTCAGCGGCTAACCCTGGAAGAAATCCGTAAAGGCGTAGAGGCAGTTAAACACTGCTTCCTGGAGCAAATTGCCACCAGGGAAGAATGCATCATCATTGCAGATGCCGTGGGTCAGGAGGATCTGAGCACGATCGCTCAGGCGGCTCAGGAACTGTTATCCCAGCTGATTCTGGCCGGTTCCGGCGGCTTGGCGGAGGAACTGCTTGCTTTTCCGGGCTTTAAGACTGGGAGAGCCAGCGTCGCCAGCGCTGAGGACAGATTGTTGCTGGTGATCGGCAGCTACAATCCGGTGACAGCGAAACAGGTCGCCTGGCTGCGGGGGCAAGAAAGAGTGGTTATCCTGGCGGCGGACATCGCCAAATTAGTTTCCGTCCAAGGCGAGACTGAGATCGCACGGGTTGTGACCCTGGCCCAACAAGCCCTGGCTACCGGAAATCATACGGCGATCGTGCTTAATAGCTTACCTGAAGCCAAGAAAATTAACGTAGCGGAAGGCGTTTCCACTACTACAAGCATTTCCTCCGCGGCAGGTCAGGCCGCAGGCGACAACCAGTCCGAAGCCCTGGAGTCGGCAAATCCCCGGGCGAAACATTTAATTTTGCAGGCCTTGGCGCAAATCACCGCAGAAGTGCTCTCCGGTACCCCAGTCGGCGCCCTCCTTCTCTCCGGGGGTGATACCGCTGCTTTTGTCTGCGCAGCGCTGGGCTTTAAGGGGATCAAACTGGAAGACGAGATTATTCCCGGGATTCCTATTGGCCGTCTCATCGGCAATTCGCTTGACGGGATGGTCGCGGTGACAAAATCGGGCAGCTTTGGCCCGGAGGATGCTCTCGGGAAAGTGTTGCAATACTTGGAAAGAAGGGGTGATGCTCGTGGAGAATAGACCCGTCATCGGCATCACGATGGGCGACCCGGCCGGAATCGGGGCGGAGGTTACGGTGAAAGCCCTCAGTAACAAGGATTACTACCGGAAGGCGGCTCCGTTGGTTCTCGGGGATGCGGAGCGCATCCAACAAAGCCTGAAGTTTGTGGCAACGCCGCTTAAGGTTCGCGAAATCGGGGATGTTTCGGAAGCAAAGTTTGAGTATGGAACCATCGATGTTTTGCGGCAACAAATCCCGGGAATCAGGGAGGTCGCCTATGGCCAGCTGAGTGCGGTGGCGGGAACTGCTGCGGTCGCCTATGTCTTAAAGGCGATAGAACTGGCACAGGGGCATAAGATCGATGCCGTTTGTACCGCTCCCCTCAATAAAGAAGCTATCCATCTGGCGGGGTACAAACAATATTCAGGGCATACGGAGATTTTTGCGGACAAAACAAACACCAAAGACTATGCCATGATGCTCGTGGTCAATGGTTTGCATGTGATTCATGTCAGCACCCATTGCTCCCTGCGGCAAGCGTGTGACAGGGCAACCCAGGCCAGAGTGCAGACGGTCATCGGCTTGGCACGGGACGTGGTCTGGGATTATGGCTTGGCAAACCCGCTGATAGCAGTGGCCGGGCTAAATCCGCATAGCGGGGAAAACGGAGCTTTCGGAACCGAGGAAATCGAGCACATTATCCCGGCCATTGAAGCGGCGCAAGCGGAGGGCGTGAGAATCGTTGGCCCGGTACCGCCGGATTCCCTGTTTGTGCGGGCGCTCAAGGGGGAATATCAGGTGCTGATTGTCATGTATCATGATCAAGGCCATATTCCCGTAAAAGTGATAGGCTTTGACAAGGGGGTCAATACCAGCATCGGCATGCCCGTGATCCGAACCTCGGTCGACCATGGAACAGCCTTTGAGATCGCCGGTAAGGGAATAGCCTCCTCAGTCAGTATGGAAGCCGCCCTGGATTTGGCCATAGAATTGGCGCTCAAACGTCAACAGAGGCAACGTTTATGAGTCTGAATTACAAAGTTCATGTAGCAGAGCACTAAAGGTAATAGATTAAAAAAGAACGGAGTGGTAAGTGTGACAAGACCCAGCGAACGCATTCTCGGAAGGCCGGATTGGTCCTTCCAACGTGCCCTGTACAAATCCATGGGCTACACGGATCGTGATCTCGGCAAACCCATGATCGCAGTTGTAAATGCACACAGCACGGTCGTCCCAGGCCATTTTCCGTTGGATAAGATTGCCGAAGCCGTTAAGGAAGGGATCAAAGAAGCGGGCGGAACACCGGTTGATTTCGGGGTGATCGGGGCCTGTGACGGGATCGCTCAAGGACATATCGGCATGCGTTACATCTTGCCGACCCGGGACGCGATCGCCAATGACATTGAATTGATGATGATGGCCCACCAGCTGGATGCCATGGTTTTGTTAGGCTCCTGTGACAAGACTGTGCCGGGGATGCTGATGGCGGCGGCCCGCCTGGATCTACCAGCGATTTTGGTTAACGCCGGCCCCATGGAAGGCGGCATTGTCTTTAACGGCAAAGAGGCTGATGCGGCGACGGTCAGTGAGGCTTTAGGCCTTTATAATGCCGGGAAGATCACAATGACAGAAGTCGAGGAACTGGAAGATGGCGCCTGTCCCGGTTGTGGGAGCTGTTCCTTCCTCGGTACCGCTAATACCATGTGCATCCTAGCCGAGGGTCTAGGGATGAGCCTGCCGGGCAGTGCCATGATTCCGGCAGTTGACCATGCCCGCCTGCAGGTTGCTAAGGAAAGTGGCCGGCAGATCATGTCCTTGGTGGAAAAAAAGATCACCGCGCGTCAAATCATCAACCGGAGGTCCCTGGAGAATGCGGTGCGCCTCAATATGGCCATCGGCGGCTCCACCAATGCCACTCTGCACATCCCGGCCATTGCCTATGAGGCCATGGTGGAACTTGATCTGGGGGTTTTCGAGGAATTCAGCAATACTACGCCCCATATTGCCAAGATGAATCCGGCGGCGGCCCTAAATGTCGTGGATTTTCACAAAGCCGGCGGAGTGCCCGCCGTCCTCAATGAACTCCTCTCTCTAATCAATGGCGATGCCTTGACCGTCACGGGACGGACGATTCAGGAAAACGTGGCGGCTGCCAAGAGCAAAAATCCGGCTTTAATCCGCACTTTTAAGGATCCGTGGAGCAAGACCGGGGGTCTGGCTATTTTACACGGCAATTTAGCGCCTAACGGTTCCGTGGCTAAGCCGGCAGCTATCCTCCCGAACATGTGGCAATTCCAAGGGGTTGCCAAAGTTTTTGACAGTGAGGATGCCGCGATCCAGGCCATTACCGCAGGCAAAGTCAAAGCAGGGGATTGTATAGTGATTCGTTACGAAGGCCCTCAAGGCGGACCGGGAATGCCTGAGATGTACAAACCCTTGAAAATCATGGACGGAATGGGTCTGAGTGAAAGTGTCATGCTGGTTACAGATGGTCGCTTCTCAGGTTCCAACCGTGGCGGGCTTGTTGGACATGTTTCACCGGAAGCAGCAGCGGGTGGTCCTTTAGCCATCGTCCAGGACGGGGATCTGATCGAAGTCGATATTCCGGCCAGACGACTGGCATTGAAGGTATCGGAGGAAGAGATCCAACGTCGCTTGGCGGCTTGGCAGAAACCAGCGAAGAAGATCACGAGTGGCTATTTGAATCTCTATGCCAGTCTTGTCGAAAGTGCGGATAAAGGGGCCATTCTCAGGCACAGGGACTAAGTCAGCGCTCTGGAACCTAATACAACATTGCTATTCAGAGGAGGCCGGGAAACCTATGATTCCTCGTTTTGCACTGGTTAAACAAACCTTACCGGATAAGATAGTCGACGATATCCCAGGTGAAGTGCGCCTGGAACTGGCTAGAATAGGTCTGGCAAAAAAAATTAGACCCGGAATGACGATCGCGATTACCGCTGGCAGCCGGGGCGTGAATAATTACCCTCTGATTTTGAAAACGGTCGTAGCCTGGCTGCAGGAGCTTGGCGCGGAGCCCTTTATCGTGCCGACGATGGGCAGTCACGGGGGTGCGACCGCAGAAGGACAAATCGAGGTGCTCCAGGGTCTCGGCATCACCCTGGAGACGGTGGGAGCGCCGATTAAGTCCAGCATGGACGTTGTTCAACTGGGGCAAACTGAACAAGGCACCCCGGTTTATTTGGATGCCTACGCCGCTCAAGCCGACGGGATTATCGCAGTGGCTAGGATCAAACCGCATACCGATTTTCGCGGTCCGATCGAAAGCGGCTTGCTCAAGATGGTGACCATTGGTCTGGGGAAACATAAACAAGCACTGGCCATCCATCGTTATGGCGTCAAAGGGTTGAAGTACCACATCCCGGAAGTGGCCCAAGTGACTCTGGCCAAAGCTCCAATCCTCTTGGGGTTGGGCATTCTGGAAAATGGGTATGATCAAACGGCGAAGATCGTGGCCGTGCGACCGCAGGACTTTGCCGAGCAGGAGCCATTGCTTTTGGAAGAGGCGCGCACCCTCATGCCGAGTTTACCTATGGAGGAGCTGGATGTTTTGCTGGTTGGCGAGATTGGCAAGAACTTCAGCGGAACCGGCATGGATACGAACATCATCGGTCGGGTCGATATCTACGGGGAACCGGAATTCGAGCGTCCCCGGATTCAATATATTATTGCGCTGGATCTGAGTGAGGCGGCGCACGGCAATGCTTTGGGGATTGGTTTGGCAGATCTGACGACAGACCGCCTCGTAAAAAAGATCAATTACCCGGTCATGCGGGAAAATGTTCTAACCAGTAGTTTCATCAACCGGGGAAAAATTCCGCTCGCCCTGGACAATGACAGGGAGGCCATATTGGCCGCACAACGTTGCCTCTGGCTGGCAGAACCGGAACAAGCCCGGATGGCTTATATTCCCAACACTTTAGATATTTCCAAAATGCTGGTGAGTGAAAGCGTTTTATTCCAATTGGGCAAGCAAGATGGAATTGAGATTTTAAGTGACCTTGACAACCTGTCTTTTGATCGTGACGGAAACCTCATGGTATCGTTGGACTAAAAGGCTATTTTTAGCATCGCCTATATTTCACAAATCATTCTATGGTTACCTACAGTGCTAGGAGCAAACTCATTGAAGATGCGCGAGCACTGGAAGAGGCAGGATCTTTTGCCATCTTAGTTGAAGCCATCCCACCGGAATTGGGCAAGATCATTACGGAAAGAGCAGGAATTCCCATTATCGGGATTGGTGGCGGACCTTATACGGATGGCCAAGTTTTGGTTTTCCATGATGTTCTGGGCTTCTTCGGAGGGCATGTGGCTAAATTTGTCAAGCAGTATGCGAACCTGAACAAAGTGATCAAAGAAGGCTTGCAAAAATATATTGATGATGTCACCAGCAGAGCTTTTCCTGCCCCGGAACATTGTTATGGCATGGATCCGGAGGTTCTGAAGGCCATCGAAGCAGAACTTAAGTAAGCGAGGCATCATTAAAGCAAGTGGGCCATCCGCTAACACATCGTTACACGACGGTAGGGAAAGAAGGGACTTTCTGTGCCCAAAGAAGACACGTTTTCTCTAAAATACGGTAAAACTACAATTGACGTAAGCCTACCGCAGGAACAAGTCCTGCACGAGATTCTGGGGAAAGAGTATCCTCCTATTCTGGATGTTCCTGCTGCCGTGCAAGCGGCGCTAGACCGGCCTATTGACGCACCTCCTTTACGGGAAATTGTCAAACCCGGTGAAAAAGTCGTGATCACGGTCAGCGATATTACTCGTGCCTGGCAAAGAATGCCGCTGGTCCTGCCGGTGGTTCTGGACAACCTGAACAAAGCTGGGGTTCCGGACAGTAATATCAGCATCATCGTCGTCGTCGGCGGGCATCGCCAAAACACGGAACAAGAATTCAAGCAGCTTTGCGGGGAAGAGGTCTTTAAGCGGGTTAAAGTTGTCAATCACGATGCCTTTGATACAGACAACATGGTGTATCTCGGCAAGACCAGTCGAGGTACGGAAGTTTCGATCAATCGGATCGTCGCCGAAGCCGACCGCTTGATCATGACGGGTGGGATTATCTATCACTACATGGTGGGTTATGGCGGTGGACGCAAGAGTGTGATCCCTGGCTTCAGTTCCATCAAAACCATTCGCCAGAACCACCTCTGGGCATTGGGCCCAAACCCGGGGGATGGCTCCAATCCGAACGCAGTATCCGCCAAAACCCGCGGCAACGATGAACACGAAGACATGATGGAAATCGCCGGCTTTGTAAAACCAGACTTCATCCTCAACATGGTGCCCACTCCGGACGGTGAATTTGCCGGCATCTTTGCGGGCAATTGGGTTTCTGCCTGGCAGGACGGAACTAAACTTGTCGATGAAATCTATGGAGTGTCCATTAATGAACTGGCGGATATTGTCATATCGACCTGTGGTGGTTACCCGAAGGACATCAACCTTTATCAAACCGGTAAGACCATGGATAATGCCGGTTATGCCGTTAAGAAAGGCGGCGTCGTCATTATCCTCAGCGAGTGTCCGGATATCATGGAGCCTTTGGAGTTTACGCAATGGTTCCAATATGACACGAAGTTAGACATGGAAAGGGCCTTACGCGACGCCTTTACGATTCCGGGCTGGGTCGCCTTCCGAGAGGTTGAGTGCGGGAATATCGCCACCTTTATCATGGTCACACGGCCTGAGAACGCGAATATGGTTCGCAAGGCCAACATGATCCCAGTCACCAACATTGAGGATGCTCTGCGCATTGCTTACGAAAAATGCGGGACGGCCAAGCCTACCTTTACCGTGATGCCGCAGGGTGCCAATACCTTGCCGATTTTTCAACACGGTATGGATTATCCCATGGCCAGCCAGGAAGTGATCGCGGATTCTGTAGAATGAAAGAGGTGTATACCGTGAGTAAAAAAACAATTAATGATTTTCACGCCATGGTCGAAGCGGGAGAGAAGATTGTCTATCTGACCGCTTACGATTATTTAACCGCCAAGATGGAGGAAAAAGCGGGCGTCGACATGATTTTGGTGGGTGACTCCTTAGGGATGGTCAGCCTTGGTTATGACACCACTTTCCCGGTTACCATGGATGACATGATTCGTCATTGCCAGGCTGTTCGCCGTGGCGCTCCCAATACATTCATCGTCGGCGACATGCCCTATATGTCCTACCAAATCTCAGATGAACTGGCGGTGGCCAATGCCGGCAGATTTGTTAAAGAAAGTCTGGTCGATGCCGTCAAATTAGAAGGCGCCGGCCCGATGATCGCCAACCGACTTAAGGCCATCACGGAAGCAGGAATTCTGGTCATGGGCCACATTGGCCTAACACCCCAGTTCATGGGTCAAATCGGCGGCTACAAGGCTCAGGGTAAGAGCGCCAAAGCGGCGTTGAGCCTGGTCAGGCAGGCTAAATTAGTCGAAGAGTCCGGAGCCTTCAGTGTCTTGGTTGAAGGGGTTCCTTCCGCCGTCGGCAAGGCCATCACGGAAAGAGCCAATTTCCCGGTTCTGGGGATTGGTGCCGGACCGTACACCCACGGCCAATTGCTGATTTATGCCGACATGGTCGGCCTCTATGATAATTTTACGCCCAAGTTTGTTAAGAAATACGCCAATGTCGGTGAAGTCCTGGTCAAGGCTTTTTCCGATTATGCGCGGGAAACCCGTGAGGGCATCTTCCCCATTGATGGCGAACACACGTACAAGATGAAGGACGAAGAAGCCGCGGAGTTTTGGGCTTTATTGGAAAGGCAAGAAGAAGGAGAAGAAGGAGAAGAATGAGGAAGCCGGACGGGATAAGGGGTGAAAAAGCTTAGAAAGCGGAAATTGGAATATTGACAGGTGAAAGCAATAAAAAGTATAATTCGAGAAGAAAGTAAAAATTCGTAATTAAATTCCTATAGAAAAATTTTTTCATAAATATAGATAGGGGGAGAAGGGAATGGAGAACCGTTTTAAGGACTCGCTTTTGGACAAGAATGCCTTGTCCGTGACTTGGGAGCTTGTACCAGGCCGAGGAGCGAGGGAGAAAGCCCAAGAGGCTGCTTTGGCGTCCGCAGAGCAGGCGGCCAAAGGGGGAAAAGTCCACGCCTTAACGATTACGGACAATCCAGGTGGGAACCCTGCCATTTCAGCAGATTACTTGGGGATGGAGATTATCAAGCTCGGAATTGAACCGCTGGTGCACTTTACGTGCAAAGACAAGAACCGGAACCAAATGGAAAGCCAGCTCTATGCTTTGGATCGGGCCGGAGTGCGCAATCTCTTGGTGATGACCGGAGATTATACGGTATCAGGATTCAAAGGTCGGCCGAAGCCGGTGTTTGACCTTGATCCACCCCATACCCTGGAACTGATCGCCGATATGAATAAGGGATTAGAAATTCCGGGTCCTAAAGGTTCAACTTACCATCAGCCCAGTGACTTTTTTGCTGGAGCGGCGGTTTCCCCCTTTAAAGCGACGGAAGCCGAACTGATGGTTCAATATTACAAGATGAAGAAGAAGATCGCTGGCGGAGCGCAGTTCATCGTGACCCAGCTGGGTTATGATGCGCGCAAATTCCATGAAGTGCTCCAGTTTGTCAAGGTGAACAATCTGAACGTGCCAGTGGTTGGAAACATCTATATCCTTCCTTTTGGCGCGGCGAGGATCATGAATCAAAATCAACTTCCGGGCTGTGTGGTGACGGATAAGCTTTTAAACGAGCTAGAGCAGGAAAAAGGTGCTCCTGATAAGGGCGTGGGGGCTCGGTTACTTCGAGCAGCCAAGATGTATGCCATGATGAAGGGAATGGGCTTTGCCGGGGTACACATCGGCGGGCACAATATCAAGTATGAACAGGTGGAATACGTTATTGACAAAGGAGAAGAACTGAGTGCGAACTGGATGGATTTGGTGCGGGAATTCGATTATCCGATGCCGAACGGTTTCTACTACTTTGAAAAAGATGAAAAGACAGGTTTAAACACAGATAAGCCAACCAATTGTCAAGGCCGGTCGCTTGATGCGCCTGTTGGACTTGCGTTCAGCATGATGCGTGTGATGCACAGCATGCTCTTCACCCCGGGCAAGTCCTTTTTCCCGGTGATGCGTAGCATTTATGCAGGCAAGAAAAATCCCCGTAAACACACACTGGAACACATTACAAAAGTCATTACAAATGACTGCAAAGACTGTGGGGACTGTGCTCTCTTAGATATGGCCTATCTTTGCCCCATGTCGCAATGCCCGAAAAACCAACGCAACGGAGCCTGTGGCGGCAGCTTCAACGGGTGGTGCGAGGTCTATCCGAATGAGAAGCAGTGTGTCTGGGTGCGCGCCTATGCCCGATTGAAAAAATATGGCGAGGAGTCCCAATTCGATGCTGATCGCCTCCCGCCCGCGAACTGGGATCTCTATCAGACCTCTTCGTGGTACAATTTTTATACAGGCAGAGATCACTCGGCAGCCCTGTTAGGGATTCCGAAAGTCGAGAAGAAAGGGTAAGATGTAAGAGCGGTTGCAAAACCGCTCTTTTTTAATCCACGGTCAAGATGCCCACTTCTATAAGTGGGCGTTCATTTTATTTTGACTTCAGGCAGAGTAGAATCTCCACCCGAAGTCCCGATGTTTTGCTTTTGTAAAACGAGTTCACCATAGATAACGTGACTCCGGTATTCTGTGCCTCGTTCCTGGCAGGCCGCTTGCCAAGTGCCCAAACGATCAAAACGGCGGGCGGGATGATAACCGAGCAGGGAGTGCTTGCCCAAGGCACGTTCCAGCGGTAGGCCTTGGGCAGATTGGATGGCCATGACGCAGTCACCCATGATGGTTTCCGACAGCAGGCGCGCATGGCGGCGGTGTTTGCGCGGGGAGTGCAAGGCTTCATGCGGGATGGATGTTGCGACCTTGATGGCTAAGTTGGCCCGTTTTGCCTGGGCAAGGCTGAGGGGTGGGATGGCAAGGGATTCAGGTTCAAGGATGGATAAGGCTCGTACCGAAAGGCCATGGGGCCCATGGGTTGGGGTGGCCAAGCCGAGCGTTTTGAGTAGGTCGAGTTCTCGATTCAAACGGGCGCGAAACTTAAGGACAAGATTTGCGAGTTTCGCGCGATGCGTAATATATGGGTAACAGTTGGTGAGTGCCACGTCCACTCCTGCTTCCAAGGCTGCCACAAGCTGCTCTAAATTGGTATAAATGTTTCCCGACATATCTCCGTCTAGGAAGAGTACGCCCTCTGTCCCCAGCGACTTAGCATAGATGGCCCCGATGGCCCGGGGGATATCGATTCCGAGCGCTTCTTCGAAATAGAGAATGTGAAGGTGGGGATCAGGGATGGAACGGGTAAGTTCCAAGGTTTGATCAGAACAGCCATTGATCACGACAATGATCCGTTTGAGTGGCAGGCGGAGGGCGGTTGTCAGGGTGGCCAGAATGCTTTTCTCCTCGTTCTGGGCCGGAATGACGATGTCGAACAAGCCGCGATTCCTCCTTTTGCTAAATTGTATTTATTTCAATATATGCCTTTTTCCCCAAACCGCCATAAGCTATAGGGAAAGGGGGGAGAGCAGTGTTTGAGCTGGGGGACATAGTGGCCCGACGTTCGCATAACCAAGATGTCTTTTTTCGAATTGTCCAGACCTACACCGGTATGAACGACGAGCGGAAGGCTCTCTTGAAAGGGCTCAATCTTCGCCTGATTGCGGATGCGCCGTTTGATGATTTAGTGGAGAAAAATCCTGCCGAAGTCGCCTATTACCAAAGAGAAGATTCGAGAGTCCTGTATCAGAAGCTGCACTTGGTGCTGGATCAACGCAAGAACTTTGCTGAACCGATTGACGAGTTTTTTGAGATGCCCGGGAGAGTTCTGCACCTTGACGGGGATCAGGAATACCTTGACCAATGCATCAAAACCTACCGGCAGTTGGGCTTGGAGGCCAAAGGGTTCTGCAAGTCTGAAGTGGAGCAGCCCAAGGCCATTTACCAGATCCTTGTGGAAAATCCCACCGATATTTTAGTTCTGACAGGACACGACGGGCTCTTGAATACCAATAAACGGGATTTCCGGAGTTTGGACAGCTACCGCAGTTCCCGCTATTTTGTTGAGTCAGTGCTGGAGGCCCGGCGTTTCCAGCCCAACAAGGATGCCTTGGTTATCTTTGCAGGAGCCTGCCAGTCGAATTATGAGGCAATCCTCAAAGCAGGGGCCAATTTTGCTTCTTCTCCCAAACGCATGCTAATCCATGCTTTTGATCCGGTGTTTATTGTGGAACGGATCGCGTTTACCCCGATCGATCAAACCATTTCAGTCAAAGAAATCTTAAGGCATACAATTACCGGGACGGACGGGGTCGGAGGGATTGAGACTCGGGGCCAGCTGCGCCGAGGATACCCGCGAAGCCCATACTGAGTCAGAGGCCGGAGGTCAGAGGCCAGAGGCCAGAATCGGGAGGCAGGAGACAGGAGGTCGGAAGTAAGATAGGAGGTAGGCGGTCAGGGAGACAAAGGGGGCGGTTCTTGGTGTCGCAAATACAGTGGTCGGGAGACGGGATACAGGAGACGGGAGGCCGGAATTAAGATAAGAGGTTGGAAGTGGGAATACCGCCTTTGGCGGGTGATTTCTAACACCAACCTCTCTTTTTTGTGGGTTACCTTTTAATTCCGACCTCCTACTTCTGACTTCTAATTTCGGTAAATATTGACCGGTGTTCCGGGTGCGACCTTCTCGAAGAGCCTTTCAACATCCCGGTTGTGCATGCGGATACATCCTTTGGACACTGCTTGGCCGATACTCGCGGGGTTATTCGTGCCGTGGATGCCATAGTGGGCGGAGGACAGCCCCAACCAGCGGGAACCGAAAACCCCGCCGGGATTGGTCCGTTTTTCGGCAATGGTGAATCGTCCTTCTGGGGTGGGAGTGCCTGCTCTCCCAATGGCGATGGGATAGCGCCCGAGGAGGCGCGGGCCCTCGTAGAGTTCGAGAAGACGCTGCGATTTTCGAATGACAATATGACGTTCAAGCATAGAAACCCTCCTTTCTGACATTACTAAGATATGATCCCGTAGTTATTATCGCTTGCGGTTCGCTCAAAGCCCATGAATTGTCAGAATTGCTCCCCATTGTGTGGGGGTACGACCCCAATGTATAGTCACAGGAATTAAAGCTGAAACTAAACACTTGAGGGAGGAATGCGCATGAGTGAGCATGTTCAGGGCAAACTTTTGATTATCGGTGGGGCTGAGGATAAGACTGGGGAATGCAAAATTCTGAAGTGTTTCGTTCGTGAAGCCCAGGCACAGACTGTCGTCATTCTCACGGCTGCAACGGAATATCCAGGGCAGGTAGGAGCTGAATATACGGAGTTGTTTCAGCGTTTGGCCGTACGGGACGTGAGGGTTTTGGATGTCGCCAACCGCAGACAGGCCAATTCGGAAAGTGTAGTGTGCCAACTGGAAACGGCCAGCGGAGTCTTCTTTACGGGCGGAGATCAGCTCAGAATCACTGGGCTCATTGGAGGAACCCTTCTTGGGCGCACCCTCCAGCATCTCTATGAGCGTGGAGTGATCATAGCTGGGACCAGTGCCGGGGCCTCTGTTATGTCCGATACAATGATTGTTGGTGGGGAGGCGGGGACACCGAAGAAGAGCACGCTCGCCATGGCCCCGGGGCTTGGGCTCTTGCGTGCGATTGTCATTGATCAGCATTTTGCTCAGCGGGGGCGGATTGGCAGGCTCTTGGAAGCAATAGCCCATAACCCTTATGTGTTAGGTATCGGGATCGATGAGGATACGGCTATTTTGGTCTCGTCCGATGGCAAGTTCCAAGTGGTAGGAAGTCAAACCGTAACGGTTGTCGATGCCTCACCTTCAGAAGCCACCAATTTGTCCGAATCCCTACCAGGCCAGCCCCTAGCCCTGACCCCGGTTGTCATGCACGTCCTGCCGGAGGGATATGAATTTGATCTCAAACAGAGGATGTGCTTAAAAAATGGACCTGCGGCTGGCCCTGGGAATACATCGTCCGAAAAAGGTCAAAACTAAGATAGTGGAATTTCCATGGCTAAAAAGGAGGACATAAAAGGAATGGAGATCAAACTTGTCCAGGCTGTCGAGGGGGCGAATGTCTATAGTTACCGCCCTATCATACGTGCTGTCCTGGACCTCCAGGAATGGGCGGGAAAAACAAGCGACAGCTTGGGAGACTTTAATGCCCGTTTGGTTCAAAGTTTACCTGGTTTGTCAGAACATTTTTGTTCAAGGGGGAAAGCGGGGGGATTTCTAGAACGGCTTAGGGAAGGGACATTGATTGGCCATATCATTGAACATGTTACGATAGAATTTCTGACCATGGTGGGGCAGACGATTCCCTATGGCAAAACCATGGTCATATCAG
>JAJZPA010000081.1 GCA_021811425.1 Bacillota bacterium
CCAGACGGCTGATAATTCGATTTTAGACGAAAATCCATGGGGATCCTCCTCGTACTTGACGAATAGCAATATCCTTAGCTCAGTTTGGCTACGCCGCGCATCGCCTCTGACTCCTGACTCCTGACTCCTGACTCCTGACTCCTGACTTGTGACTTGTGACTTGTGACTGTAGCACACATCCATTCTATACTATTTTGGCCTTTATGGGAACTCCAATGCGAATGTTTGCTCGTATTTTGGGCCATTTACTTTCCTTTGCCCTGGTCGCCTCCATCAGACTTTTCACCGCTTTTCTGATCGGCTTTTCCGGATTGACCGGCCGGCTGTTTCTGTTGCTGTTGTTCCAGCTCCTTCTTGATCACGTCAGCGGGAACGGTACGCACTTGCTCGTTGGCACTCTGTTCGGTTCCTAAGACGGTGCCCTTATCATCCAAGTACTCCCTGGTGATGGTTGTCTTAACGTGTTCGGTTACTTTGTTCGCCCCTTGGGGGATCCGGGCACTGCTCGCTCCGCTGGGGCTATTGGAACTGCCAGAGCTGCCGCTTTTGTCCTGGCTGCTCCCACTGCTGCCGGAGTCCTTACTGTCTTTGCCGCTGCCGGAACTCTTCGCTCCAGCAGCACTCTCCTGCGCCTGGCTCTTTTGCGCCTGTTCGGCCATGCTGATGGCTTTGGTGTAGCTCTTTTGGGTTATCGCCAGGTTTTCCGGAGTGACCGCCTTGACTGGAAGCACTTTCGCCGGAATCTCGCCCTGATCGCTGGTCACCGAATCATTGACATCCAAGGGTTCCTTCTTGAGAAGCTTTTGAGCCCATTGATAGGCGTTGACACCCTGAAGATAAGGAGCCACATCCACATCTCCACTTTGATTTCCACCGGCCATACGCTGCAGGGACAACACATTAGCCTGCCCGCCCACGAGCAAAACCTTCTTATCCAAACCCGTCTGGCGCAAGACTTCCGCTGCCTGAGCCGCCGTCGTTTCACTATCTGCCAAAATCGCTTGGACTTTATCTGGGTTCTTGCGGATATATTCTACCAAGGCTTGCTTAGCCAGCGTCTCTGACCCCGGTTGCCCAGCTATCACCTGTACACTGATTTTGGGATATTTACCAAGCACTTGGCGCATCCCCGCCAAACGTTCCTGAGTTCCGTTTTCATTCGGCTTCCCTTGCAGGATAATGGCCTGCCCTTCTTGAATCTTATTGATCAGCGCTTGAGCCATCAGTTCGCCAACCTTTTCCTGATTCGGAAGGATTACCGCTGCGGGCTTGCTGCCCGGCTGCACCTGTCCGAGGGCTAGAACCGGCACTTTTTTACTCAGCGCGCTCTGCATAACTTCTGGGTTGCCCCCTTGGAACACGAGAACTTTAGCTCCTTGCAGCGGATCATCCCCACCACCTTTAGAACCGGAACTTCCCGTTTGCCCTGAACTACTCTTTTGATCCTGGCTGGATTGCCCCTGCGCCTGTTGACCGCCCGTTCCTGAAGGGGAAAGGTACTTGATCTGGACGTTATCCTTGCTGGCCATGTCGTCGATTCCTTTTTTAATCAGCACTTTATTTGGATCATTGTCATCCAAGGCCACAGCAATGACTGACTTTTGTTTTTGACTATCTTGAGCCGTTGATTTCTTCTTATTTCCTAAAAGGTCTTGTAGACTGCAACCGGATATGGTTAAACTAAGACATAACAACATGATGGATAAATGGGTCGTTCGTTTAAGCATGGGTCACGCTCCTTTCCATACCCGGATATCTTATTTTTCCCTAGTTTAATCCAAACATACAAACGGAGGGGTTCCAATGGTTGGTTTACTTGTTCGCTGGCTAATCAATGCTTTAGCCCTGATCCTAACAACCTTATTTGTGCGTGGTTTACATCTCGCCAGTCCTTGGACAGCCTTGAGCGCCGCTCTTATTTGGGGACTGGCAAATACCCTTATCCGGCCGATCTTGTCGTTTTTTACCCTGCCACTGCAATTTCTGACTCTCGGCCTTTTCACCTTGGTCATCAATGGCCTCATGCTCTCCCTCACCGCCCATCTCGTGCCTGGCTTCAGCATCCGCAGTTTCGGCAGCGCCGTCATTGGGGCATTGGTTCTGAGTTTGATCAGCGTTATTTTGTCCCATATCTTTGCTTAACATGATGAGGGGTGATTGATTTGCCCGTTAAATTGGAACATGTCTTAAAGCGGGTCGAAACGTTGCCTATTTTACCCACCTCGGCCATGCGTGTGATGAGTTTAACCAAAAATCCAGATATTGATGTAAATGCCCTGGCTGATCTCATCGGCCAAGATCCCGCTTTAGCTGCCAGCATTCTCCGCCAGGCCAACTCTGCATTTTATGGGTATGCCCGTCGCATCGCTTCTTTAGCGGAAGCGGTGGTGCTGCTCGGCTTTCAAACGATCTACAGTCTAACCCTGTCTGCAGCCGTAGCACCTATGCTTAAAACAGAACTAACTGGGTATTGCTTGGACCAAGAGGGCCTATGGAAACATTCCTTGCTGGTTGGCCTCATCTCGCGCAAATTATGCCGTCGGCTGCACCTGCCCATTGGAGAAACGGCTTTCACTGCGGGGCTCCTCCATGACATCGGCAAGCTGATCCTTTCCATCTATGTCCAGGAGGTTGGGGGCTACCTGCTTAAAAAAATAGAACAGCAAAAGCTGTCCTACGTTGAAATGGAGCAGAAAGTGATCGGTTTTGACCACGCCACCGTCGGCGGATTTATTATCAAGCATTGGAACCTCCCTGAACCTTTAGTCGACGCGATCACCCACCACCACCACCCCGAAAAATCCGTGGCCGAACCCGTGCTCGCCGCCGTCATTCATGTGGCCAATGTCCTGGCAAACACCCTGGGAGTCGGCGGTGGGATTGACAGTTTTCTCAATCCGCTACGCCCCGAAAGCCTTGCTCTTTTGAAATTAAAAGAAGAGGATATCGATTTGCTCCTCGCCGACTTGGGTGATCTCATGAGCGATCCCAATATATTTGGTTAGCTAAACAAGTCCTTTACCTCGAGTTCTCTGAGAATTTCATTGAGCACTTGTTCGCGAAGACTGTCAACCTTGATGAAATCCACGGTTTCTGTATAGAGCCCTTTCAACTGGGCTTGGATGCGGGCACGTGCTGCCAAAGCTTCCTTAAGGTTTGGCCCCACAGCTTCCTTCAGTCCCTGATCCTGTAAACGTTCCGGGTTTCCCTGCCAAATAGCCAAATGCCGTTCTGGGAAAACAATCCCTATGATTTCGTCCGGATCCAAGGGGTGAAGCACAATGTCCACCACTTGGCCAAGGTGTTGAACTTCACGCAGGAGCCAGTTTAAGGCATCCGGGGTTTCCTCCCCTTCCAAGTGAATCTGATCACAGTCCCCGAGGAAATAAGGGGCTAAGTTGAGCCAGCCTTCAGATGTCAACCCCTGGACAAAACAGGGGTGCAGGGTGCTTCGTTGTAATTGTGCCAAAGCTCGAGCCGCTATCGACCACGGAGCAGCGTTGTCTAGCAAAGGGGTTGCCTGCTCTTCCAAGCCTGATGCCAAGGTCGTGGGATCATATTTTGTCGGCTTTTTTCGCAGCCGTTCTCCGAATTCGAGCTGCATCCCTTCCTCGACCTGATTCTGGGCCTGCGCATAGGCCGCCTGCAAAGCCATAATCTCCCCCCGGCGCTGTTCCAAACGGTGTCTTTCCGTGTATAGCGAAAAATCGACAAAACGTTCGACAATGCCGGGAGCATTCCAGCGCAGAGGCGAAACTTTCAGGGCATCAAGCATAGTGATGCCCTGGCGAGGCAGAATGAACCCTGCCATGGCATCTGGGTCATGAACCGAGCGCAAGAAATCCAGCTCATACCCTCTATCCAGCAATTCCAAGCCAATCCCCTTGATCAGGGTGGATTTTCCCGTGCCTGGCCCTCCCAGCAAAACATAAGCCCTTTCCCATGTTGGCAAACGGCTTGGTAAAAGAGATATGTACCCTCTGAGAGTGAATCCTTCTGCAAAATAATGGCGTACTGACGCTTTGCTGCCCATTCCTGCTTCCCCCCGCTTGTTTTCGTTCACGGTAGTGTATGCGCGCGCGAAGAGCGGGGTGCGTAGTAATTACCGGATCTTTTCCTGAAGCACCTGTACCCCTTTAAGGAGTTGGGGATCAAAGTTCGAGTCCGCGGGCATGAGGGTAGCATCCTTTCCTTGCGGCAATTCCACTTTGACATCCGGTTCGATGCCCTTCTTGTGAATGTCGATCTTATTCGGTGTCAGATATTTGGCAGTCGTCAACTTGACACTCGTTCCCCCATCCAAAGGAAAAATAGTCTGAACGATCCCTTTGCCAAAAGTTTTAACACCAACCAAGGTTCCTGTGCCTTTATCCCGGATGGCCCCAGACACGATTTCCGCAGCGGAGGCACTCTCCTCATTCACCAAGACCACTAAAGGCTTACCTAAGTAAGTGCTCAGGGCATCTTTCTGGTCAATGTGCCCCTTCTTATCCACGATGTAGACCACAGGGCCTGGGGTGACGAAATAACTGGCTGTCTGTACCGCTGCCCCTAATTCTCCGCCATGATTGTAACGCAAATCCAGGATAATTCCTTTGTACTTCTGGATGTCCATATTCTTTAGAACTTCAGCTAACTCGTTTCCCGTGTCTAATGAGAATTGGGAGATATTGATATAAGCCAGATCCGGATGTCCCGGAAGGGCTTGTGCCTCCACTGTCGGCACACTGATATTTTCGCGGGTGAGGGTCAGGCTCAACGTCTTTTTCGAGCTTTCCCGGTAGAGGGCCAAGGTGACCTTGGTTCCCGGGTCGCCGCGCATTAAGGCGACAGCCTTGTCCTGATCGATCGCCAAGGTATCCACATTATCGATCTTGGTGACTACATCACCGGGCAAAATCCCTGCTTTGTCTGCAGGAGTGTTCTTAATGGGACGCAAGACCACCAGTTTCTTCGGATCTTTTAAACTGAGGACAATCCCCACCCCGCCAAACTTGCCGGTAATCATTTCCTGAAGTTGTTGATTCTCCTGAGCATTCATGTAAACCGAGTAAGGATCCCCCAGGGAATCAACGATTCCTTTAGTAGCCCCGTCAACCAACTGCTCGGTGCTAGCCTTTTCCAGATATTCAGAGTGGACGAGCCACAAAACATTCACCAGCCGTCCAATATGATTCGCGTTCAACAGAACAAACCCCGTGACCGTGCCGGAGATCAGCACACTCACAACGAGCAGGACGATCCCAACCTGTCTCCAAGTCCTTCCCCAATTCCTCTCCCGCATGTGTTGCCCCTTCCCTTGGAGGCCGCTCAGAGAGTGAGCCTCCATACAGTTTGTCTTATTATATGCTTATCCACGAGTTCAAATTCTGCTCTCAATTAAAGAAGGCTAATGGATCGGTAGGGTTGCCGTCGACCCGCACTTCAAAATGCAAGTGGGAACCCGTGCTCCAACCTGTGGAACCAACGTAGCCAATGATCTCACCAGCCTTGACCTGTTCGTTCTCTGAAACACCAACCTTGGATTGATGCGCATAGAGGGTGGAATACCCGCCGCCGTGGTCGATAATCACTACATTTCCGTAGGCACCGAAATACCCTGTGTAGATAACAACTCCGTCACCCGCCGCATGAATCGGCGTATCGGACGGGGCCGGAATGTCAACCCCAGTATGCAAACTCTTCTTATGCGTAATCGGATGAGTTCGCCAACCGAACGGACTCGATATTTCGTAGTGCCCTGGCAAGGGCCACTCTTTGATGCTGCCAATCACCCCGTGTTTAGAACTGAGCTTTTTGATCTTATCTATCAAGGCATTGGAGGCGGCCTCTAACTTTTCAATGTCATCGAGGGCATCTTGTTCCGCTGCCTTATTGTCGGCTAAGGCCTTCTGGTACTGTACCTTTTTTCGGTCAAGATCCGTTTTAGCTGAAGCAGCCTGAACCTGCAGCTTGGCCGCCTGATCCCGTTTCGCCACCAGTTCATTTTTTTTTGTGGCAATTTGAGCCTTCTGTTCTTGAATCCCGGCAAGAATGTTTTGGTCATTCATAACCAGTTTCCCCAGGTATTCAAGCCGGGTCATGAAATCGGTCAGATCCGAGGACTGAAATAAAAGCTCTAGATAACTGACCTGACCATTCTCATAAATCCCTTTCAGGCGTTTGGCCAATGCCTCTCTCCGTTTCTCGAGTTCCGCCTCCTTTTGAGCCAGCTCCTTTTCAGCCGCCTGTACCTGCATCTGAGCCTGGGAATAAGCCTGCTGCTTGGCCTTCAAGTTCGTGTCCGCTGCAGCCACCTGAGTGTTCAGCTGTGCGACCTCCGCTTTAAGCCTGTCAGTCGTGAACTTGAGTTGATTCAGACGGCCCTCTGCTTGCGACTGCTGTTGCCGGATACTCTGCTGCTGTCCTAAGGCGTCACTTAGCTCATCGGCGTGTACGGGAAGACCGGATAGGCCAAACATCGAACAGGCCAACACCATCGGTATGATCTTGTGTTTCACTTCTTTCCCCCCTCTTCCTAGCTTTCAGCCTCAGACTCGCAAAAATTTGCGCAGCGAGAAGGCGCTCCCCACCGCTCCGATGGCCATGCCGGCTAAGATCAGCCCGACAAGCACTTGCCAAAACAGGGCAGAACTTTGTACCATCGGCAGGAAGGCCAGTGTCATCTGAACGTAATCTGCCAGCCAGCGGTAACCCAGCCCGACAATGAGAGCGGCCAAAATCCCACCGACCCAGCCCAAAATCAATCCTTCCACAAGGAAGGGCCAGCGGATGAACCAATTGCTCGCACCCACGAGTTTCATGATCTGGATTTCTCGGCGTCGAGAAAAGACGTTCATCTTAATGTTAATAGAAATTAATACAAGGGAAGCCACCGTAAAAGCGCCAACCACGACAGCGCCCAGCCAGCGTAGCCAACGGGTGAATGGAAGAAGCTTGTCCACAACCCCTTGCCCATAACTCACGGTTTCCAGGCCGGGAAGTTTTGTTAATTCAGCAGCCAATCCCACAACTTCTTGCGGGTCATTGGCTTTCACTGTCAGTTTGTCGGGGAGCGGGTTGGTTCCCCCTAAGTCAGAGAGCAGATCACCCTTTTTCCCCCCTAAACTCTGACCGAATTCTAAGAGGGCTTGATCCTTAGTGACAAGCTCTACAGAAGCCACTTGGGGCATGCTTTTGATGCGGTCTTCCAAAGCCAAAACCTCGCTTTGGCTCAGATTCGTCTGAACAAAGGCGGCAATCTCAACCTGGGATTCAAACATGTTGGCCATGTTGGAGGCATTGGCCAGGAAAAAGGCGGAAAAACCCAAAATCACCAATGACACCATGACCGTAACGATAGAAGCTACACTCAACCAGGGATTGCGTTTGAGGGAATTCAGGGTCTCCCGCAGGATATATTGGGCCGAACTAAAGCTCATACCCGTAAGCCCCTTTCTCCTCATCGCGGGCAATCCGGCCTTTTTCGATAGCAATCACCCTTTTTTTCATTTGATTGACAATGTCCTTCGCATGCGTAGCCATGACAACCGTCGTTCCCCGTTTGTTGATGTTGTAAAGCAAGTCCATGATTTCCCATGCCGTCTCCGGATCCAGATTTCCGGTCGGCTCATCCGCCACCAATAACGCAGGATTATTGATGATCGCCCGGGCTACACAGACCCTTTGCTGTTCCCCCCCGGACAGCTCACCCGGGAAGGCCCGTGTTTTGTGAGAGAGGCCAACCATGTCGAGTGCACTGCGCGTGCGTGCCTGTACTTCCTTTGCCGGAACACCTAGTACTTCGAGGGCAAATCCGGCATTCTCCATCACCGTTTTGTTCGGCAACAGTTTGAAATCCTGAAAGATCACCCCGATCGTCCGCCTCAGCAACGGGACTTCCCGCTCCCGCATGCGCACGAGATTCCTACCATTTAATGTGACCTGGCCGCGTGTCGGCACTTCTTCCCGAAAAAGCAGACGCACGAGGGTTGACTTGCCAGCCCCGCTGGGTCCTACGAGGAAAACAAATTCCCCTTTACTAATGCGCAGATTAATGTCCACTAAAGCCTTCGCACCATTGGGATATATTTTCGTTACATTGTTCAACTGAATCATAGGGTCCTCCTTGGCCTGATTCTCTCCGGAGCTAATATATATAAATTCGACATTAAATCAAGATTTCCTGTTTAAAAACCAACAATTCCGGTTTTTGGCATGTGACGGGTCGGCTGAAGCAAAACATAAAAAGCGCCCAGTGTTGCCTGGACGCTCATGTTCTTCCTGACCCAATGAGAACTCAACGATCTGCTTTGCTTAAAGCCTGCTTCACAGCCACAACGAGGCGTTCCTCTGTCAATCCATACTTCTCTAACAGCTCGTAGGGACGACCCGATTCACCGAAGGTGTCTTGTAAGCCAACGCGGACGAGTGGCAGGGGCCATTCCTCGGCTAACACTTCCGCAACGGCACTGCCCAGCCCGCCGATGACGGTGTGCTCTTCCGCAGTCACTACTGCTTTCACTTCCTTGGCAACCAAAGTCAAAGTTTCCTTATCGAAAGGCTTCACCGATGCCGCATTGACGACGGTCACTGAGATCCCTTCTTGAGCCAGCGCCTCAGCGGCTTCCAAGGCGATAGCGACCATCACGCCGTTCGCGACGATGGCTGCATCTCGACCTTTCCTCAGGATATTGGCTTTGCCGATTTGAAAATGATAATTCTCATCAAAAAGAACCGGAAGTTCAAGACGCCCCATGCGGATGTACACCGGCCCCTGATGCTTCACGGCCGCAAAAATTGCCAGGCGCGTTTCCACTCCGTCAGCCGGAACGAGCACCGTCATATTGGGCAACGCCCGCATGATCGCTACATCTTCAATCGCCTGATGGGTCGCTCCATCCTCTCCGACCGTGATCCCAGCATGGGTCGCGGCGATCTTGACGTTCAGCTTTGGGTAGGCAATGGAGTTGCGAATCTGCTCAAACGCCCTTCCGGTTGCAAACACGGCGAAGGTGCTGGCAAAAGGAATCTTCCCGGACGCGGCAAGTCCCGCTGCCGTACCCATCATGTTTTGTTCCGCAATCCCCATATTCAGAAAACGTTCCGGATAAGTTTTGGCAAACTCAGCCGTCTTCGTTGACTTTGATAAATCCGCATCTAAAACGACAATGTTGGGATTTTCAGCGCCTAAAGCGATCAAAGCCTTTCCATACGCTTCCCGTGTCGCTTGTTTCTCAGCCAAGTTGGGCCACCTCCTCCCGCAACGCTTTGAGCGCCTGTTCCGCTTGCTCGGCATTCGGCGCATTTCCGTGCCAACCCACCGCATTCTCCATAAAAGAGACCCCTTTGCCTTTGACCGTCTTAGCAATAAGAATGGTCGGGCGGCCCTTGACGCGGTGCGCTTCGTCAAACCCCTTGAGCAGTGCCTCGATGTCATGTCCGTCGAGTTCAATCACATGCCAGCCAAAGGCTCGCCATTTATCCGGAAGCGGAGCACTTGACATCACTTCATCGGTCGTTCCATCAATCTGGAGGCCGTTAAAATCCAAAATAGCCGTCAGGTTATCCAGCTTAAAGTGGGCTGCTGCCATCGCCGCCTCCCAAACTTGCCCTTCTGCTAACTCCCCATCTCCGAGCAAGGCATAAACCCGATAATCTTTGCCATCCATCTTGCCAGCCAAGGCCATTCCATTTGCCGCTGAGAACCCTTGTCCCAGGGAGCCTGTGGACATGTCCACTCCGGGGATCCCTTTCATATCGGGGTGACCCTGCAGCATCCTCCCGGTCTGCCTTAGTCCCAGAAGTTCCTCCTTGGGAAAATACCCCTTTTCAGCTAAGGCCGCATAAAGCACCGGTGCAGCGTGCCCCTTACTGAGGACAAACCGATCCCGTTCTTCCCAGTGCGGCTTATCTGGTCGGATTCTCATCTCCTGAAAATACAAAACCGTCAGGATATCCGCAGCTGAAAGGCTTCCGCCCGGATGCCCACTCTTCGCCGGTACCAGCATCGTAATGATATCCTGGCGTATCTGGTTCGCCATCCTTTTTAAGTCTATAACGTTCACAACGCGAAACCTCCTTAATTTAGAAGTCAGAAATCGGAAGTCCGAGGTCAGAAGCTTAAACTAGACTTCGACGTGATGCCCCGGAGCATTTCCACCCCAACGCCGACCCTAGCTCGCCCCCTTAGTCGCCTGCAAATGCGCCGCGATGAAAAGATCGATCTCCCCATCCATGACGGCCGAGACATTCCCTGTCTCCACATTCGTACGATGATCCTTGACCATGCTGTAAGGGTGAAAGACATAGGAGCGAATTTGACTCCCCCAAGCGATCTCTTGCTGCTCGCCTCGGATTTCGGAAATTTCCTCTTCCTGCTGCTTACGTTGCAACTCCAGAAGTTTTGCGGCTAAGATTCGCATACACGCTGCCTTGTTCTGGATCTGAGAGCGTTCAGCCTGACACTGGACAACAATACCTGTCGGCAAATGCGTAATGCGGACCGCAGAATCGGTTTTATTAACATGCTGGCCGCCAGCCCCACCTGAGCGGTAGGTGTCAACTCTTAATTCTTCCGGGTTGATCTCGATCTCGGCCTCATTTGTTACTTCCGGAATGACATCGACCGAGGCAAATGAGGTGTGACGACGACCCGAAGCATCGAAGGGGGAGATGCGCACGAGTCTGTGTACCCCTTTCTCCGCTTTCGCATAGCCATAAGCATTTTCGCCGGAAAAGGAGACTGTACAGCTCTTGATCCCGGCTTCTTCCCCTGGTAGGATATCGAGGGTTTCAACTTTATAGCCATGTCGCTCTCCCCAGCGCACATACATACGGTAAAGCATGGAAACCCAGTCTTGGGCTTCTGTTCCTCCCGCACCCGCATGTAGAGTGAAAATGGCATTATTGCGGTCATAAGGCCCACTTAGTAGGATTTCTAATTCCAGGGCCTCAAACCGCTCTTTGAGCTGAGCCACTTCTTCTTTAATCTCCGCTTCCAGGCTAGCATCATCTTCCTCAACCGCTAGCTCCCAAAGCGCTTCCAAATCCCCCTGTTCCCTTGCCAGATCGAGATAAGTTTTCACCTTGGCTTGGTGGAAAGAGAGGTCCTGCATGATCGTTTGGGCCGCTGCTGCATCATCCCACATATTCGGGCGATGAAATTCCTGTTCTAGGGCTGCAATCTTTTCCAGACGTACAGCCACGTCAAAGAGAAACCCTCAAATCTGCCAGACGCATTGTTAGGGTTTCAATATCACGTTTCCAGTCGCTTAACATGGCTCAATCACCCTTTTCCTATTTGTTCGTCCCGCAGCAGTTTTTGTATTTCTTGCCACTGCCACAGGGGCATGGATCATTGCGCCCAATTTTCCCCCCCGTGTGCACGGGACGTTGCGGTTCTTCCTGATCACGGTTCGTGCTCAAGTGTTGAGGCTCTTCCGGCACCTGCTCCCGAACTTGGGGAGTGACGCGCATCAAGTAGCGGATGATATCCTCTTGGATGGAATCAATCATCGCCTGGAACATATCATACCCTTCATGACGGTATTCTACCAAGGGATCCCTTTGTCCATAGGCACGGAGTCCTATCCCTTCCCGCAGCATATCCATGGCATCGAGATGATCCATCCACTTGGCATCCACAACCTGAAGCATGACCGCCCGTTCAATCTCGCGCATGAGTTCATTCCCGAAGAGGGCCTCTCTCTGTTCATAGAGGGCTTGTGCCCGGCCCAGCAAGAGTTCTTCCACTTCCTCTTTCGTTTGGTTCGCTAATTCCTCTGCGGTCAAGTCATGGCCTGGCAGGAAGGCGTTCTCACAGTACTCCAGAAAGCTCGCCAGATCCCATTCTTCCGGATACGGGCTTGCTCCGCTGAACATCCCGATCGTATCCGCAACCACTTTCTCCAGCATTTCCATAATATTGTCGCGCAGGCTTTCGCCCATCAGTACCTTGCGGCGCTGGGCATAGATCACTTCCCGCTGCTGGTTCATGACATCATCATATTCAAGCACATGTTTACGGATATCAAAGTTCCGGTTTTCCACCCGGCGCTGGGCCGTTTCGATCGAGCGGGTGATCATTTTCGAGGTAATAGGAACCGAATCATCCATTCCTAATTTATCCATAATCCCCATGATGTTTTCCGAGCCGAATAAACGCATAAGATCATCTTCCAGGGAAATAAAGAATTGCGAAGAGCCTGGATCCCCTTGGCGTCCAGCCCGGCCGCGCAGCTGGTTGTCAATCCGCCGTGATTCATGGCGCTCGGTGCCAATGATATGCAAGCCACCCCGATCCGCCACCCCTTCGCCGAGCATGATATCCGTACCACGTCCGGCCATGTTAGTGGCAATCGTGACCACGCCAGGTTGGCCCGCTCCGGCAACGATCTCTGCTTCTTTCTCGTGGAACTTGGCATTGAGGACTTTATGCGTTATCCCTCGGCGCTCCAACATGCTACTCAAGCGCTCTGATTTCTCAATCGATATGGTTCCGACCAGCACGGGTTGGCCCAATTCATGCCGTTCCACAATGCTCTCGACCACCGCCTTAAACTTCCCATCTTCGCTCCGGTAGACCACATCCGGAAGATCCGTCCGTCGCATTGGACGATTGGTAGGGATTTCAATGACTTCCAGCTTATAAATCTTTTTAAATTCTGGTTCTTCCGTCATGGCAGTACCCGTCATCCCGGCGAGTTTTTCATACATGCGGAAGAAGTTTTGGAATGTAATCGTCGCCAGCGTTTGGGATTCCTTCTCGATCTTAACCCCTTCTTTGGCCTCGATCGCTTGGTGCAAGCCTTCGCTGTAGCGCCGCCCAAACATCATACGCCCTGTAAACTCATCAACAATAATAACTTCCCCATCTTTCACGACATAGTCCCGATCCCGGCGAAATAAAGTGTGCGCTTTCAAGGCCTGGTTCACATGATGATGGAGTTCAGTATGCAAGTCATCATAAAGATTATCCACTCCCAGCATACTTTCTACCCGATTCACTCCATGTTCAGTTAATGTGACCACCCGGTCTTTTTCATTCACATGATAATCATCTTCTACTTTGAGGCGAGGAATCACGCGGGCCACTCGAAAATAAAGATCCGTTGGCTTATCCGCTTCCCCAGAAATGATGAGGGGAGTGCGTGCCTCATCAACTAAGATGGAATCGACTTCGTCCACAATGGCATAATGCTGTTCCCGCTGCACCAACCCATCCGGTCGCGTGACCATGTTGTCACGCAAGTAGTCAAAACCAAATTCATTATTGGTGCCATAGGTAATATCTGAAGCATAACTTTGCCGCCGTTGTTCATAATTCAACCCATGGACAATCAAGCCCACAGAAAGGCCGAGAAACCGATGAATTTGGCCCATCCATTCACTGTCCCGCCGGGCTAGATAATCATTGACGGTCACTATATGGACGCCTCTTCCTGTCAGGGCATTTAAATAAGAAGGCAGGGTAGCAACAAGGGTTTTCCCTTCCCCAGTTCTCATCTCGGCAATGCGCCCGTCATGCAGTACCATGCCCCCGATCAACTGGACATCATAATGCCTCTGGCCTAAAACCCGCCAGGCCGCCTCCCGTACGACTGCGAAAGCCTCAGGCAGCAAAGAATCCAGATTTTCTCCTTGATCCAGGCGCTCACGAAACTCAGCGGTTTTATTCCTTAATTCTTCATCTGCAAGCGCTTTTATTTCGGGTTCAAGCGCATTAATGGCTTGTACCTTTTTTTGATATTTTTTTATTTCACGGGCATTGTCGTCTAACAAACTGCCGAGAAACCCCATCGGTTAACCACCTTTCCTGTCCATCGCTGATCAATTTATTGTACCATCAACTAGAATCACTCGCAACCGCTCGCCTGTAATAAAGAAAACCTGGCTTGTGGCGCGATCGTTCCAGTGGAACGATCGCACGACGACAGTCGCTTCACGCCATCCATGGCTTCAGCGACACTAGGCCATCCTTGGCCGTCGGAAGCCGAGGTTGCACTTATGC
>JAJZPA010000082.1 GCA_021811425.1 Bacillota bacterium
GGATTCGATTCGGCTTTTCTGGAATACATAGGCAAAAGTCCTCCTCCAAGACTATTCAGAAGGCATACCCAATGGCACTGCGAACAGGGCTGAAAAAGCCAACATGACTAGCATGATAGACAAAAAGCTAACAGGACCAAACAACCTTACCTCGCTTGATCACAGTCTGCACAGGGTTAGCCCCAAAATGATAAGGCAAATAGTCGAGATTCGGGACATCGAGAATCAAAATATCGGCGGCTTTTCCCGGCTCCAGACTGCCTGTTTCCCCCGCCCGCCCGAGCGCATGCGCTGCATTGATCGTGGCAGCGGTCAGTGCCTGTTCCGGAGAAAGCTTCAAGTATAGAGAGGCCAGGGTCAACACCATGGGCATGGATTCCGTTGGGGACGAACCCGGGTTGCAGTCTGTCGCTAACGCCAACGGCACACCCGCCTCAAGCATCCTCCTCGCCCGGGCATAGGAATGCTTTGCCAAGTTAAAGGAGGTCGCGGGAAGTAACACGGCAATAACCCCACTGTTCGCCAGCGCTTGAATTCCGCCATCAGAGGCTTCCAGCAAATGTTCTGCACTGGTCACGCCCAACCTCGCCGCCAATTCCGCGCCACCGAAACTCTCCAGTTCATCAGCGTGGATTTTCAGTTTTAGCCCCAATGCCTGCGCCCGTGTCAAAATCCGGGCACTGGACTCCAGTCCGAAGACCCCTTTTTCGCAAAAGACATCGCAAAATTCAGCAATCCCCTGCCCGGCCACACGCGGCAGCATCTGTTCCACAACCAAAGTGGTGTATTCCGCTTCACTGAAACCCGGTGGAACCGCGTGAGCCCCCATAAAAGTCGGGACCAAATCCTGAACCACTTCGGAATCCAATTCCCGGATCAGGCGCAAGGCCCTTAACTCCTCCTCCAACGTAAGGCCATACCCGCTCTTGATCTCAACCGTCGTCGTTCCCAAGCTGAGCATCGTTTGGAGTCTCTTTTTCGTTTGGGCCTTGATGACATCATCTTCAGCGGTCGTCGTGGAGCGTACGGTTGAAAGAATCCCACCGCCCTGCTTTAGGATCTCAATATAGGGGACATCCGCGAGTTTAAGCCCTAATTCGTGTTCCCGCGAACCGGCATAAAGCGCATGCGTATGCGGATCCACAAATCCGGGAGTTACGAGTTTACCGGAAGCATTGATACGCTGCGTTTCCGGCCCGATCCAGCCACCGGCTTCGATATCAGCCGGATTCCCGACTGCCAAAATCCTCCCGTCCCCGATAGCCACAGCCCCGTTGTCGATGAGACCAACTTGGGACATGTCCTTTCCTCGGGCCGGATTATGCGTATGACCTGCCACAGTAGCCACTGTTCCGGAATGAATCAAAAATTCAGCAGGCTGCATGCTTTAGTCCTCCATCCTCCCTAAAACCCGAAAACGCGTTTTTCAAGAACTTGTTCACCGGTGAATTCGTGCAACTTCAAGTAGTAAGTCGCTGCCTCCAGCATCGCCTGAAGAGGCACTAAGCCTACGATTTCGCTGCCAACCACAGGGACTCCGTAATGGGCCGCTTCAGTTTGAATGAATTCCAAGGCCCGATGAAGCGGGGTTCCCTGAGTATCAACCACGTTCATCGAGATCTGCACGATCCCCTGTTCCGAAAGATCCACTCCGAGCGCCTTAACATTGACAAATCCCCCGGAACTGCCGCGAATCCCTTTGGCTATCGCTTTAGCAATGTCCAGATTCCGGGTTCCCAAGTTGACATTGAAAGCGACTAAGGGCGGCCTGGCTCCGATAGCCGTCGCCCCTGCCCGGCCCAGTTCGCGGGGACCAAAATCAGGGGTCCCCTCGGGTGTTTTGATTCTCTCTTTAAGCCCTTCGTACTGCCCACGCCGGACATCGGCCAAGTTACGTCGTGCGGGTCGGCTGGCCGCCTTTTCATAGAGAAAAACCGGAATACCCAGTTCGCGCCCAACCCGTTCGCCCAGCCGTTTGGCTAATTCTACACACTCGTCCATACTGACATCCTGCACCGGTACAAACGGCACCACATCCGTTGCCCCCATACGCGGATGTTCTCCCTGATGGGTTTCGAGATCGATAAGTTCTGCAGCCTTGCCCATTAACCGCCAAGCCGCTTCCAATACCCCTTCCGGCTCCCCGGTAAACGTGATCACCGTCCGGTTATGATCGGCATTACTGGAATAGTCGAGCAAGACGACACCCGGCACCTGGCGCACTTGCCCGACTATCTCTTCGACAACGTCCGGCCGCCTTCCTTCACTGATATTCGGAATACATTCTACTATTTTAGCCATGATGCTTACACCCTTTCAACCAATCTGTACGTTTTTGCGGCTCAACGGGGCACAACCTTCTTAACCAGCCCTCAGTGGTAAAACTCTGTTTCAATGGGGACATTCCTCCGAGCCACTGCGGATTTTTCTTAATGAGAAGGTGTGTCCCCTGACCTCTAAATCCTTCGCAGACGCTTACCCTTAGGCTTTAGGAAATGTTCTCTGAACGAGATCATCCACAAGTTCCTTTTTGGCAAGATAAGGCAACGTAATCTGCCCTTGCCCTTGATAGGCTTTGTTAAACTCTATACTCGTCGTAATCGAGTGCTCATTACGGGCCCAGGAGCGCCGGGCTACGCCGCCCATCACGTCCCAGAGTAAGGCCGAACGAATAATCCGATCCACCCGTTCGCTGCCATCAAGGACTAAGCCAAACCCGCCATTAATCGCTTTCCCGATCCCAACCCCGCCGCCGTTGTGCAAGGTGACCAAACTCATGCCCCGGGCCACATTCCCGGCAAAACACTGGATAGCCATGTCAGCCATGACATTGCTGCCATCCTTAATATTCGCCGTCTCCCGGAAGGGAGAATCCGTGCCGCTCACATCATGGTGATCGCGCCCCAGCATGACCGGCCCGATTGCACCCGAGCGCACCATTTCATTGAACTTCAGGGCAATACTCATCCGTCCCTCCGCATCCTGATAGAGGATCCGGGCTTGGGTACCAACCACGAGCTTATTCTTCTGAGCATCGCGAATCCAAACATAATTATCGCGGTCCTGGCCGCGTCGATTCGGATCAATGCAGGCCATTGCCGCCTGATCCGTCTTGAGCAAATCTTCAGGCCGCCCACTCAGACAGACCCAGCGGAATGGCCCATAGCCATAATCGAATAGTTCGGGCCCCATGATGTCCTCAACATAAGACGGGAAGATGAAGCCATCTTTTTCATCCACCCCGTTTTTGGAGATTTCCGTAACCCCCGCATCAAAGATCGCTTTCATAAACGAATTCCCATAATCAAAGAAATAAGTTCCCCGTTCGACCAAAATCCGAATCAGTTCGAAATGACGACGCAGACTTTGATCGACCCGTTGGCGGAACTTCTCCCGATCCGTCGCCAAGAGCCGAGTCCGTTCTGCAAACGTAATCCCCTGCGGGCAATACCCCCCGTCATAGGCAACATGGCAGGAGGTCTGATCCGAGAGCAGGTCCACTTTCCGCTGGGTCTTGACGACATATTCCAGCAAGTCAACGATATTGCCATGATAAGCAATGGAGATAGGCTCCTTTTTGGCTACATACTCATCCGCCAAGCGAAAGATCTCCTCGAGATCCGAAGACATCCGGCTCACCCAGCCTTGATCCAGCCGCGTCTTAATCCGAGAATCATCAACCTCAGCCACAATCCCAACCCCGCCTGCGATTTCAACCGCTTTAGGCTGGGCCCCGCTCATCCCGCCGAGCCCGGAGGAGATGAAGCTATGCCCTCTCAGATCCCCGTCTGGGGCAACCCCCAGCTTCATCCGCCCCGCATTCAAGATCGTATTAAACGTACCATGAACGATCCCTTGAGGCCCAATATACATCCACCCTCCGGCGGTCATTTGGCCATAATTTGCCACGCCCATCTGTTCAGCAATTTCCCAATCCCGCTGATTATCAAACATTCCCACCATTAGGGCATTGGTGATGATCACCCGCGGGGCCTCCGGGCGTGAGGGAAAAAGCCCTACCGGATGCCCGGATTCTAGCACCAGGGTCTGCTCATCCGTCAGTTCTTCCAAATATTTTTTGATCAAACGATATTGCAGCCAATTTTGACAGACGCTTCCCGTCTCACCATACGTCACCAGTTCATACGGATAGAGTGCCACCTCGAAGTCGAGATTGTTATCAATCATCACCTGAAAAGCTTTTCCTTCCAGGCATTTACCCTTGTAAGCATCAATCGGTTTTCCATAAATCCGCTCGGAGGGCCGAAAACGATAGGCGTAAATTCGGCCCCGGGTATAAAGCTCTTCTAAAAACTCCGGAGCCAAGACCTCATGATATTCCTCTGGCACATAGCGCAAGGCATTTTGTAGTGCCGTTTTGGTTTGCGCCGGTGTGAGACTAAACCCCCGATCCGGTGCCCGGCGGATACCCACGGCAAACTGAGGCTGCTCAGGAAGCCTATCAAAGTCCAGTTTAATCGTCATCGCCTGGGCGATATCTTGGTTGTTGAACATCGGTCATACCCCCTCATCTAGAAATTTCGCCTAAATTCCAAAGTACCAAATTTCTAAGTTCTAATTCTTAATTAGCCTTTTCACGTAAATTCCCTCTGGATTTTCTCGTGTTTAAATAGCAAAAACATCTCATCCATCCCCATTACTCGTTAAATCCCCAAATAAGCCTTCTTCACGCCAGGGTTTTCCGCGAGTTCCCCGGTCGAACCTGAGAGGACGATTTTACCCGCTTCCATGACATACCCACGCTGAGCTAAGCTAAATGCCATCTGCGCATTTTGTTCCACCAACAGGAGCGTCAGTTTTTCCTGGGCATTGATTTCCCGCAGCGTCTCGAAGATGGACTGCACCACGATCGGAGCCAGGCCCATGGACGGCTCATCGAGAAGGAGAACTTTCGGGGCAAGCATCAGCGCACGGGCGACCGCCAGCATTTGTTGTTCACCCCCGAGGCTCCTCCCGATAGAACGGGGTGCTGAAAATAACTCCTTCCGTTGAACTTCCGCCCAGTGTTACCAGCTGCGGGGAGTCAAATCCATCAGAACCCAGGATTTTGGCCTTAACACCAAGCTGCTTCGCCTGCTGCGTAATCTGTGCTGCTTCATTGTAATAGCCCAATGTCCATTTCCGATAGATAATTAGCTTTTTTGGCGTCAATCTCCTCTGGATTTTTATGTGTTCGAATAGCATTTTGATTAGATTAATCGGCTCAGCGTGTATCGGACTGGCTATTCGCTGAATCCTTTTCTCCTGTTTGCCGATACCCTGAACCGAGCAAATGCGTTGTCGAAGCCAAAACTTTTTCTAATATCGGCAAATCTGTAGCCATAAAATACGGATCTTTACCCTCCTGAATATTCCGGATACTGTCAGTCACGGACACCACACGGAATTTCTTGCGTCCGTTTTCATAATAGCTTTGGGAAAAGGTAGGAATATAGGAAACCTCGCTCAGGAATGTCTTCCCCCTCTGGAAGTCCTTGGTAACTTTAATGTTTAAGATCACCCCACTGTTGCGCTCCACCCCATGCTGATCGCCGATAAAATTACCCAGAGAGTAGGCGATCACCTTGGCTCCTGCTCCGGCTTGCACCACTTGCATAGGCCCTACCACATGGGGATGACTGCCTAGAATAACATCCGCCCCGGCTGCCAGAAAATCTGAGGCAAGCGTTTTTTGTTCAGCAGTCGGCTCTACCTGATACTCATTTCCCCAATGTAATACAAGTACCAGAAAGTCCACTTGAGGACGTATGCGGGCAATATCTCCAAGTACCCTCTGTTTATCAAGGAGATTCACCAAATAAGGATAGTCCTTGGGTAACGGAATACCGTTGCTGCCATAAGTATAAGCAAGATATCCCACTTTTACACCCCGGATATTCTTGATAAGGAAGGAATCCGCCTCCGTCTGGCTGCTATAAACACCCAGGGTATCCAGACCCGCCCCACGCAATACCTGTAATGTACGCAAAGCGCCTTTTATCCCCCGATCCAGCACATGATTGTTGGCCGTGACAATTAAATTAAAACCCGCCTGGCGCATGGTCATAGCCATCTCGTCCGGGCTGTTGAACAATGGATATCCGGTGTAACCGGATTGCGACCCGGCCAGGGCTGCTTCAAAATCCGCCGAAGCATAGTCTCCGCTACTGATAAGCGCTTGCACAGGTCCGAAAAAATCAAATTTATAGGTACCATCGGCTTGCTCCCCGGACCAGATTTCCGTATTGTGCATCAGAATATCTCCTGCAGCGATGAGGTTTATGGTTTCCCGATGTATGGCTTTCCCCCGATCAGAAGGGATGCCGCCTTGGGTGTTATTGTCTGGCAGATTTGCCGGGTCAATCTCTCCCGGTATCAGCCCCGTACTCGCCCAGACCTGAGCAAGCGGCGCACTCGCAGGCTCAAAAACAAGCCAGGCTAAGTTCCCCAGCCCACTTGAGATAACTAGCATCAACCCCAAAAATACCAAACGGTTGCGTAGAAAACGAATGTCCTGGCGACCCATCTTTGGTGTCATCGCCCCCCTTTACCGCCGCCTGCTTTTTTTAGCAGATCATCATTCATAGCAAAGCCTTTGATAATATAGTCTTTAAGCATTTGGGTTGCCCAAATGCTAAATTGTTTGCCTCTGTAGGATTTGACACCAAAACCGCAAACTCTTTCATCAAGAATCTGCGGCGGTTTTCCCTATGTTGTTATCTCAACCTTGCTAAGATTTCTTTCTGCGCGGCTGTTGCAAATTGGCTGCCCTCTTCCCGCATCACATCACACACCTTGAGCAGTTCCTCTTTTTTCTCTACGGCTTTGAGCCCCAAAGCATTAATCTGTACGTTATAAAGTGCCCCGTCGAGGCCGGTTTTAAGGGAAAGTGCCGCCACCCCCATATCGCTTAAGGCGTTCGGGTTACCTTTGGCCAATAGTTCCGAAATCCAGCCAAGTCCCTCCAGGCAAAGCTGAGCCGTTTCCAAAGGGATCTCCGCTGCTTTGAGCGTGGCCCGCTCCATCTCCGCGCGCCGAAACGCTTTCTCCGCATCCGTCTCCTTGGGCAAAGCGAGTGCGGCCATGACGAGCCTAAACCCTTCTGAATCTTCATCGACCAGTTCGAGCAACCGCTTATATTTCCCTTCGGCAGCGATCAACGTCTCTTTCATTTCCGCTTCCACAAAAGCAAATTTTTCTCGTCCCAGCGTCAGCCGAGCCACCATGGCGATTAAGGCAAACCCTTGGGCTCCCGCTAAAGCTGCTACACTTCCACCACCCGGCGCTGGGGAAGATGATGCTACTTCCTCTACAAAACCTCTGGCTGTTAAATTGATCAGCATATGGAATGACCTCCGTTACTCGCACCGATTACGCTTATACTCTACACCATCTTCAGGTGAAATCAAGTCTAGTGTCTTTGACGGAATTCTCGCTTAATTTTCTGCAAAAGCTTCACATCACTGAGCACATCCCAACCCGTGAAGGATAACACCCGTATCGCCAGCAAAAGCAGGCGCTCACCCTCTTGGGAAACAGCCGTATGAGCAAAGTCGCGCGTATGTGGAATCTCGGTTCCGGTTCCCATCATAAGATAGGGATGGATCGCGGGAACTACCCGACTCACATTCCCCATGTCCACTGAGCCCATCGCTGTTTGCGGCGGAGCAATATCCTCAATCCCCATAACCCTTAAATTCCGGGCAAAGGTATCTGCCAACGTCGCATTGCTCTGCATCTCATCATAAGAAAATTCGAACTTTTTCCATTCTACTTGTGCCGCTACCGTGGCCGCTGCCTCCTGGGCACAGCGAATCACCTGTTCGCGCAGGCTTTCGAGCGATTTGCGGCGACGGGCTCTCAGATAAAAGTGGGCTACTGCCCGTTCTGGAATAATGTTGGGAGCTGTACCGCCTTCGACAATAATTCCATTAATTTTAGCATCATCTGGGATCTGCTTTTTGAGAGCGTTAATCCCCACAAAAAAATTAATCAGGGCATCTACGGCATTGATCCCATAATGCGTGGCAGCCACAGCATGAGCCGCCCGTCCCCGAAACGTAAATTCCAAAGCGTCCAAGGCCAAACTTGAGATTTCGGCCACGTTTTGGCTTCCCGGATGAAACATCATCGCCGCATCCACATCACCAAAAACCCCTTGTTCGACTAAAGTGATCTTCGCCCCACTGGTTTCTTCAGCCGGGGTTCCAATGACAATCACCTCGCCAGGAAGATTCAGGCTCTTACTTAAAATGACAGCAGCTCCGGCACTTGCAGCTCCTATTAAATTGTGCCCACAACCATGCCCGACCCCAGGCAGGGCGTCATATTCCGCTAGGAATGCCAATTTAGGCCCCGGGTTATTCCCTCGATATCTGGCCAAAAAGGCAGTTTGAAGCCCCGCAGTTCCCCGTTCAACTTCAAACCCATGCCTTTGCAAAAATCCAGTAAGCCTGCCCACTGCGAAATGCTCCTGGTAACCCAGCTCCGGATTTTCCCCAATAGCCTTGGCTACCTCCCAGATCTCCGGCAAAATCTGCCGAGCCTGGTCATTGAAGAATCCTTTAATCGCATCCATCAATTCAACCCTTACTCCCCAATTATTTCTGAATTATTTCTCTGTCTAACCTCTCAGGACACAACTTGCCTCATTTTCTATTGATCCTTACAATCCTTGTTCTGCTTCCTCAGGCTGAGGAAGGGGGCTGTTCAGCCAAAAGTCCCGAACGACAACCATGATGACCGCCATTCCAGTCAATTGCCAGGAATACTCTTGCCAGAGCATGATCAAGGGTGTCTTGAGTGCCAATAGAAGTCTAAGATTCACCAAAATGTTTTCATAGAACGCAGGCAACACCCAGTCGAAAATCGCCGATTCCTTAAACATCATGAGCGCTAACACGGCTAAGCCGAGACCCAGCCAGCTTCCTGCAAAAAGCAACCCCCAACGCCGACGCTGCGCCAGCATCCGCTCGCTCAGAAAATCAACGGGCTGGCTTAGGATCTGAGCCATGATGTTATCCTGTAGGCTGCCTAAGCGAGCCTGCCTTACCGGTTGATCCGGAAACGCCTGAGTCAGCCAGTTTTCCATGTTTGGCATTGATGCCCCTCCTTTCCATCTGCTGGCGTAGTTTTTCTTTTCCCCGATGGAGATAGGTCTTCACTCGGCTTATCGGGACCGATAAGACCAGCGCAATTTCTTCATAGGTAAGCTCTTGTTTATAACGTAGGTACAAGGCTTGCCGATAGGGTTCAGGCAGGCTATTCAGCACGTTAGCCACTGCTTCTGCTTCTTCCTTTGCCAGCCAGCTCTCCTCCGGTCCCGCCTGATAATCCACCAGGGATTCATCAATGGCTATCGGCATTTCTCTCTTTTGCCGGCGCAGCATATCCATGGCCTTATTTTTGGCTATCACATACAACCAGGCCCGAAACGTATACGCTTCGGAATAACGCCACAGATTGCGATAGGCTGCCAAGAAAGCCTCCTGCGCGCAGTCAAAAGCTTCATCCTCTGACCTCAGCAAACGCCTCAAAAAATGGATGAGCGGCTCTTGATGCCTCTCCACCAAAAGAGAAAACCCTTCATGCCGTCCAGCCAACACCTGCCGAATTAACTCGGCATCTTCCATGGTCTTCGTGCTCCTATCCCCTAATTCTTCAAACACTCAGCTCACCTCAGCTGACGCTCCTCTAACAATCTATACGCTAAATTGCAGCAAAAGTTACAAAAGAAGCCGTCTACTATTTTAACACAAAAATCAGAACAATGCCTATGAAAAATGGCTCTTGTATGCAAAATGCATTGGAAGCAGAGAAGCAGAGAAGCAGAGAAGCAAAAGAACCGTCCCCATGCTTACATTAGAATATCCGCTTGCCAAACGCTGAGCAGATAAGGCCGACGGCCAGCTCAGCGGTTCTGTTTTGGATGTCAAGGATGGGGTTGACTTCCGCCATATCGAGGCTGAGGAGGAGGCCGGACTCGGCCACGAGTTCCATGGCCAAATGGGCTTCACGATAGGTGATCCCCCCGGCAACGGGAGTGCCAACACCTGGGGCTTCAGCCGGGTCGATAACATCCAGATCGAAACTGATATGCACTCCTTCCGTTCCCCTGCCGGCAATTTCCAGGCCACGAGTGACTACTTCCTTCATACCCAGCTGGTCTATATCGCTCATCGTAAATACAGTGATCTGCGATTGATGGAGAAGTTCCCGTTCTTCAAGGTCAAAATCCCTGGCTCCAATGATCACGGTATTCTCTTCGGAAATCTTCTTTCCGGGGCGACCGATGGCTGTCAGTTCATTGGCCCCGATGCCATTGGCTACCGCTAAAGGCATGCCATGGATATTCCCGCTCCGGGTTGTATCCGGGGAATTATAGTCTCCATGAGTATCGAACCAGATCACCCCACGCCGTTTGCTATCCGCCGCAATCCCCGCCAGCGATCCGATACCGATACTATGATCGCCACCCAGAACGAGCGGTACCACCCCGTCGTTCAAGGCTTTGGCAACGGTCTCGGCCAATTGTTCACTCACCCTGGTGATCTCAGGTAAGTATTTGAGGCGCGTGTCCTTAATTTCGCGGGTTTCGGGAACAGGCACTTCCAAATTCCCCGTATCCTCTACATCCCAGCCCAAACGCTGCAAGCGAGCATTTAAGCCAGCATAACGGATGGCACTGGGGCCCATATCCACGCCCCGACGATCGGCTCCCAGATCGATCGGAACCCCGATGATGCGTATCGCTCTTTTTCCCATGTCTCAAGCCCCCTCGTTGTAATACAATTTTATATAGCGTTTCTCCACATAAGGCGAGGTCATCGCTCCCAAGAGCCCCCCGTATGTGAGGTTAAATTCAACGACGGATCCCACTTTGAGTTCTGGAGCTTGGCTCAGATCGATAATCAAGTGATCCGAACTCGCTCCGATGATTTTTAACCGTGGATCGCGAAGCAGCAGCCCGTCGGGTGGGACATCCTGTCTACCTAAGGCTAAAATCCCGCGGCGCTGCCATCCCTCGTCCTTAAACTCGGGCACCTCACCGAAAGCATCCTGGCCAATTTCCCCAATCGGTACCGATGGTTTCTCATGGGCTTCCAGGATTTCGGCCCTGAGGATGAAGGTATCCCCCGTCGCGCCGGGCAAGAGTTCCCGTTTCACGGTTTCCCGTCCTAAAGCAATCCCTTCGCCAATACGAAGTTGATTAACCTTGACAGGAAGGGTTTTATTCATAAGGAGAGGCAGGCTGGCGGAATTCCCTCCCGACAGAACGGGAAAGGCCATCTCGAACTCTTCTTCCAATCCTACTGCCAGCTTCACCAATTGGCCAAGATTTTCCTCACTCGGTATCACTCCGCCATAACAAGCTAAATTCACGCCCAATCCGTCGATCCGGATCCCTGGCAGTGCCAAGGCATCTTTAATAACTTCGGAAAGGTTTTCCGGCCAGACCCCTTCCCTGAGATCCCCTAGATCCACCATGATGATGACCCGGTGGGTCTTCCCTTGGCATGAGGCCTCCTGGGAGAGAGCCTCCAGGATGCTAAGTTCTGAGTTAAGGCTGACATCCGCCAAACGCACTGTGGCCTCGACCTGGGAGATGCCTGGCAAGCGTAAAAGCATGAGCGGGGTGTGCGGGAAAGCCTGCCTCAGCTTCTCCAGGTTTTCGAGACGGGAATCCGCCAACATGCGAAGGCCCCCCTGGAGCATGGCCTCAGCGATCTGCGGTTCACCCAAGAACACCTTGGTTACGCCAACGACCTCGATACCCAAGGGCTGGGCCAGGGCCAACACAGCCTCTGTGTTTTGCCTAATTTTATTCAAATCGGTAACAATCTCTGGCAGGCTCACATGCATCAACCCCTACCTATATTCTGTCCATTCCTCAAGCACTCCATCGATACTATCTATTCCTATCCATCCAATCGTGAGCATAGCTTCTACAAGGTGGGAGTGGTACCCCGTACTCCTTAAGTATCGCAGAGCGATGCGCTAATTCATAGCCCCAGCGATTCCAGCAAAAGCCTCCAAGCTCCGGCTCGAAAATCCTTTGCCAAAACCCCCAAGGATGCCATGATATAATCTTCGTCCAGGAAATAGGCCACACCTTCTTTAGGTAAGAGCGCCTCTCCTGGCCGCTCGAACGCGGCTTTCATTCGCTCTATCCCATTGGGCAGACGGGTTAAAGCTCCTCCGGTTCCGATCACCCAGCGCACGCGGGTAAGATCCCTTCCTTCAACCCGGGTGATCCGGCCAGAAGCTCCGTAATAGTGGCGAAACCGACCGGAATGTCGCCGCAAAGCAGTATTTAGGGCACATCCAGCCAACTCTGCGCTCAAAGCGATTTCCGCCGCCGTTCTGGGAACGGGACGCAGATACGTTTGCCAATCCCCTCCCCAACGTTTCCGAAAATCCTCGCCCAAAAGCTGAGCCACCTGCGCCGCGTTGACAAAGACTCCCAAATCTCCTTCCACGGTTCGCTTCGCCAAAGGTTCGGGAGCAAGGGCCAGGCGCTGGTTTTCCTCTGAGCCTAATGTCACCGAGTGGACATCGGTCGTAGCTCCGCCCACATCGAAGACCAGCACATCCCCCACTTCTTCATACACGAGACGAGCCGCCTCAAGCACCGCTTCCGGAGTCGGACGGATGCTCCCATTGACGATATCCCGAATTCCCTGCATACCCGGGGCCTCGGTAATATGCGCCTCGAATACTTCTTGAATAATCTTCCGAGTGGGCTCGATATTAAGCTTGTCTATGTCCGGATAGACATTTTCGACCACCCTGATATCAATCCCTGCTGCGGTAAAGGCCTTTTCAACCGCTCCTGTCGCCGCCATATTCCCGGCATAAATCACCGGACAACGCCAGGAAACACCTTGAAACCAATGCGCAAGCCTCTGAGCGTTTTCCGTAACGACCCGTTTATCGCCGTAATCCACTCCGCCCGCAAGCAACATGATGTTCGGGCGGATGTGCTCCACTTCTTCCCAATCCTCTTCGCTCATCGCTCCCGCTGTCTGATAATGCAACACTGCCCCGGCACCGAGTGCCGCTTCCCGAGCCGCGCGCGCGGTCATCTCCGGAACCAGGCCGTGTACCGTCATCTTGAGCCCGCCTGCAGCCGAACTTGTAGCATAGAAAGGAATCTCGCCCAATTTACCGACCGGACCGATGTCTTTCTCCAAGTCCTCGACCGCCCTACGGAGCCCCTCCCGAACATCTCCTTCGAGCACGCTGGTCGGAGCAACGCCCTGACCGAGGAAGCGCGGCTGTGCGGTTTGTAGGTCTCCAAAAGCGTTGACAACCGTTGTGGTACTGCCGATTTCAGCAACTAATACCTTCTCCATGCATTCACCCCCAAAATCGAGGCCCGAAGTCCGAGGTCCGAGGTCCGATGGTCGAGGTCCGAGGTCCGAGGTCCGAGGTTCGGCTAGGCTTCCCTCCCGGCCAATTCCCGGTTTTCGCGGAATTTGACCAAGAAACTGGCCACATGAATGCCTTTGGTTCCCCGACCAAATCCGGCGTCCATTCCCCAAGCGCGGGCGAGTTCGTTTTTTA
>JAJZPA010000083.1 GCA_021811425.1 Bacillota bacterium
TTAATGGACAAGAGATTACGTCCCTTTCGTCGAGGAGTATGCGCTCTGTCTATCGGGATATGCAGCTTATTTTTCAGGATCCTTATGCCTCTCTTAACCCACGAATGACGGTGGAAAAGCTGATTATGGAACCAATGATCGTGCATAACCTCTATACTCCCACGGAACGGAAGAGGCGGGTGCATGAACTTTTGGAAGTGGTAGGGCTTAATGCCTATCATGGTTCTCGCTATTCTCATGAATTCTCCGGTGGGCAAAGACAGCGAATTGGGATTGCCAGAGCCCTGGCCCTTAACCCTAAACTGATTATTGCAGACGAGCCGGTTTCAGCCCTTGATGTTTCCATTCAGTCGCAAGTGTTAAATTTGCTTAAAAAACTTCAGCAAGATTTTCAGATTACTTATTTGTTCATTGCTCATGATTTGAGTGTGATAAAACATATCAGCAGTCGGATCGGGGTCATGTATTTGGGGCGCATCGTGGAATTAGCGGATAAGAAGCAGCTCTATGACAAACCCTTGCACCCGTACACGCAGGCTTTGCTTTCAGCGGTGCCTGTTGCCGATCCGGCGGCCCGGCGGGAGCGTATTATTCTGGAGGGAGACGTCCCCAGCCCGGCCAATCCACCCGAAGGTTGTACGTTCCACCCCCGGTGTGCTGCCAGCAAAGAGGTTTGCCGAGTGACACGCCCCGTTCTCCGCGATGTGGGGGATGGGCACAGGGTGGCTTGCCATTTGTACAACACATAAACGAAAAGGAGGAATAGGTAGTTGAAGAAGATTGTATCCCCAATTTTGGGAGTTCTGCTGGCAGTGTCCTTAATGCTAACAGGTTGCGGCTCCCAATCGACAACGTCTCCATCAGCCCCACAGGCCGAAAAGACCCTGATCGAAGGACGGGGTGGAGACAGCGTTTCCCTTGACCCGGCTAATGTGACCGACGGTGAGTCACTACGGGTTACGGAAAATATTTTTGATACCTTGGTGGCGTATAAACCAAACAATACGGAGATCATCCCTTCTTTGGCGACAGAGTGGAAAGCCTCTCCAGATGGCAAGGAGTGGACATTCACGCTGCAAGACGGAGTGAAGTTCCATGATGGAACGGACTTCAATGCAGATGCCGTGGTCTTTAATTTTCAACGTTGGATGGACAAAAGCAATCCTTATCATACCGGCGGGGACTTTGACTATTTCCAAAGCATGTTCGGGGGTTTCAAAGGGGACAAGGGTTGCGTTATTGCTGATGTGAAGGCCTTGGACAAAACCCATGTTCAGTTCAGGCTGACGGTTCCCCAAGCGCCCTTCCTGGCCAATGTTGCCATGACGGCATTTGCGATGGCCAGCCCGGATGCAGTCAAGAAATATGGTGACAAGTTTGGTCAAAACCCAGTGGGCACCGGTCCCTTTGTTTTCAAAGAGTGGAAGCCCAATGACTCAATTACCGTCGTCAAGAATAAGAATTTCTGGCAAAAAGGCCTTCCAAAATTGGATAAGCTGATATTCAGAGTTATACCAGACAATACAGCCCGTCTCACCGCCTTACAGTCCGGTGAACTCGATTTAATGGATGGCTTGAATCCGTCCGATGCGGCAACCGTGAAAGGGAACAGCAAGTTACAGCTCGTAACACGTCCTTCGATGAATGTGGGTTATCTTTCCTTTAATACGACGAAACCGCCCTTTGACAATGTGAAAGTTCGTCAGGCTTTGTCCATGGCGGTCAATAAGAAAGGGTTAGTGGACGCTTTCTACAATGGTATGGCGTTACCGGCTAAAAATGCCCTGCCACCTTCAGTATGGGGCTATAATGATGCAGTGAAGGACTATGAATATAACTTGGATGCTGCAAAGAAACTTTTAGCAGAGGCCGGGTATCCGAATGGGTTTGAAACAGATTTCTGGGCGATGCCTGTAGCGCGGCAGTATATGCCACAGCCCCAGAAAATTGCCGAGTCCATCCAGGCTGATTTTGCTAAAATCGGGGTTAAAACCAAAATTGTCAGCATGGAATGGGCTACCTATCTAAAAAAGACCAAAAATGGGGAGCATCCGATGGCCTTATTGGGTTGGACGGGTGATAACGGTGACCCGGATAACTTCCTTTATGTTCTTTTAGATAAAGACAATGCTAACCCACCTGCAGCCTCGAATATTTCCCTTTATAAGAATGACAAAGTCCATGAGTTGTTATTTAAGGCTCAAATCACACCGGATATACAAGTGCGCACGGATCTCTACAAGCAAGCTCAGCTGTTGATCCATGATGATGCACCGATGGTACCTCTCGTTCATTCAACCCCGCTATTGGCAAGTGCCAGTTATGTTAAAGGCTTTATAGCCCATCCTACGGGTACAGAGCGTTTTACGGAAGTAAGCATCGAGAAGTGAACTCGTTTAGCTTTCGCTAAACATCACGATAGTGTCCGGTGGACACTATTGCTGAACCGCAAACTTTTAAAGAATACTTATGCGGTGAGGATGGCTTCGGTGACGAAAGCCTCCAGTGGAGGGTCTCGCCGAAGCCGCTTATCCCAAAAGGATACTTCGCGGTGAAGGATTGGACTCTACCCCCACCGAAGAAACTGAAGCAGTAATCCCCCTTATAGAAGTGGGGGTCTTAGACGGCGATCAAACACCAGCAAAAGGCAGGTAGTCATTTATGTTATCATACGTTGCACGACGTATCTTGCAACTGATACCCGTTCTTTTTGGGATGTCGCTTGTGGTTTTTGCGATTATTCATGCCATTCCAGGTGATCCGGCGATGGTCATATTGGGAGAGCGTGCTACACCACAGGCTTTAAATGAACTGAGGGAACGATTGGGTTTAAATCAGCCGCTGTATATACAATATTGGCATTATCTCTTACAGACGCTGGGTGGCGATCTTGGGGAGTCAATCCGTACCAAAAAGGCGATTGCGCAAGAAATTTTTCCTTATCTTGCCGCAACGATTGAACTTTCACTTTCTGCTCTGGTCTTTGCCGCGGTAGTGGGTGTTAACGCGGGTATTATTGCAGCGTGGCGAAGAGCTTCCTGGTTTGACTATATCGCCATGCTGGTGGCTTTAATTGGGGTTTCTATGCCGGTCTTCTGGTTGGGTCTGATGGAACAGTGGGTTTTTGCCCAGAAACTCGCCCTGCTTCCTTCGATTGGACGTTATAACGCGCGTGAAACCATCCATGCTATCACTCAGTTCTATGTTTTGGATACATTATTAGAGGGAAACTGGGCCGGATTTTGGGATGTTGTCAAACATCTGGTGCTACCCAGCGTGGCGCTGGGTACCATTCCTATGGCTATCATTGCGCGTATGTCTCGTTCCTCCATGCTGGAAGTGATGAAAGCAGATTATGTACGCACGGCTAGGGCTAAAGGATTAAACGAGTTTTGGGTCATTTACAAGCATGCCTTGAAGAATGCCATGGCACCCGTGCTAACGGTCATGGGTTTACAACTGGGCACGCTGCTCGGAGGAGCGGTATTGACCGAGACTATCTTTGGTTGGCCCGGAATCGGTCGGTACATTAATGACGCGATTTCTTTCCGAGATTACCCGGTTGTCCAATCTGGCATTCTGGTCGTGGCGTTTTTCTTCGTCCTTATCAATTTGCTGGTGGATATTCTTTATGCCTATATCGATCCTCGAATTCATTATTAGGAACAGGGGGCGAAAGAATGGCTCTGGCGAGCACTCAAACAGTCAGTAAATACATCCCAACACATTGGTATGACGGCTGGAAACGTTTGCGTAAACAAAAGACCGCCATCGTGGGTCTGAGCATTATCCTGTTCTTCATCGTAGCTGGTCTTCTTGCTCCGCTGCTTGCTCCCGGACATTGGGACGGGCAAAATCTGGCGGTTCGTCTTCAGCCACCCAGTGCGCAACACTGGTTTGGTACGGATGACTTAGGCCGAGATTTGTTAACCCGTGTGCTCTATGGTGCTCGCATTTCTTTGTGGGTCGGTTTCTTTGCGGTAGCTGGTTCGATTGTCCTAGGGAGTATCCTGGGCCTTTCGGCCGGGTACTTTGGAAAATGGATAGATACGCTCATATCGCGGATTTTTGACATCATGTTGGCTTTTCCCAGCATTCTCCTGGCGATCGCCATTGTGACGATCCTGGGCCCCAGCCTTGTCAATGCCCTGATTGCTATTGCCATTATCAATATTCCCACCTACGGTCGTTTGATCCGCTCCAAAGTTCTTAGCATCAAGGAGGAAGAATATATCGCAGCGGCTAAGGTTATTGGTATGGGTCATACGCGTATTATTTTACGGCATATTTTACCAAACAGCGTGGCACCGATCATTGTCCAGGGTACGCTGGGGATAGCAACTGCTGTGTTAGAAGCCGCAGCCTTGGGTTTCCTAGGTTTAGGAGCTCAACCACCCCAACCGGAATGGGGAAAAATGATTGCCGATTCCCGTCAGTATATCACGACGGCGTATTGGACGGTGCTTTTTCCCGGTTTGGCTATCATGCTGACCGTTTTAGGCTTTAATATGTTTGGTGACGGTCTTAGGGACGCGCTGGATCCGAAAATGAAACAGTGAAAGCACCCTGGAAACTTCAGTGAGAAAATAAAGCCTATAGTGCCAACTCGGCAGTCTAGGCTTTTACTGATTTAATAGTTAAAGTGAGAATCCTCCTCATTTCAATGGGGAGCTGAATTGTCGGCCAGACTACATGGGTAATTAGACTTAGGTGAAAGGAAACGAGGTATGGCAAATGATAACGGGTGAGAGAGTATTGGCTGATTTTTTTGAACTTGTAAGGATTAATTCTCCAACAAGGGGTGAGCGGGAAGTTGCAGATTATCTGAAGCAACGCTTAGCGCATTTAAACATGGAAGTCACTGAAGACGAAACGGGAATGGCTATCAGCGGTAATTGCGGTAACGTGCTTGCCTATATGAAGGGTAATGTCAGCGGAGCTCCTATTTTACTCTTATCTGCACATATGGATTGTGTTGAACCTTGTAGCAACGTTGAGCCGGTGCTCAAAGACGGAATCATTACTTCTGCCGGTCAGACAGTTTTGGGTGCCGATGATAAATCGGGCATTGTTGCTATCATGGAGGCCTTAAGAACGATCCAGGAACAAGATATTTCTCACGGTGATATTCAGGTCATTTTCACAGTGGCAGAGGAGGGGGGCCTAAACGGCTCCAGGAATCTGGACAGGTCTCTGCTTAAGGCAGATTTAGGCTATGTCCTGGATTCAGGCGGCAAGCCGGGAGAAATCATCCTTAGGGCACCGGGGCAGGATCAGATCAAGGTCACTATCCATGGAAAAGCGTCTCATGCCGGAGCAGCCCCGGAAGCAGGGATTAGTGCTATTATGGTAGCCGCCAAGGCGCTCAGTACGATGCGCACCGGCCGCATTGACGCGGAAACCACGGCGAATATCGGCACAATTCAAGGTGGGCGGGCCACGAATATTGTGGCAGACCTCGTTGAAATTACCTGTGAAGCCCGCAGCCGTGAATTAGCAAAATTGGAAAAGCAAACGGCTCACATGTGCGAAGCATTTAAGCTTGCCGCACGGGAGAGCGGTGCTCAGGCTGAAATCGATGTCCAAAGGGCCTATGAACCTTATGCATTGGACAAAGACTCGACGGTGGTTGTGTTGGCTGCTGACGCGGCCAAGAGCGTCGGGCTGGTATCCAAGTTCAAAGAGAGCGGCGGCGGGAGTGACGCGCACTTCTACAATCGGTACGGGGTGCCGTGTGCTGTGCTTGGGACAGGGATGCAAAAGGTACATACCCATGACGAATATATTGATGAAGAAGATTTGTATGCTTCTGCTAAGTTAGTGCTAGAGATAATCCGAGTTGTGGCTGGAGTCAAAAAAACGAATGGAGTGCAGACATGAAATACGCAAATACAATCGCCGACGTAATAGGTAATACGCCACTCGTAAAGCTTCAAAAAATATCAATTGAAGCTAATCTCTTTGCCAAGTGCGAATTCCTTAATCCTGTCAGCATAAAAGACCGGCCTGTGCTCAACATTATAAATGATGCAGAGAGAACAGGAGTTATTAAACCCGGCGACACTTTAATTGAGATGACAAGTGGTAATACTGGTATGGCTATAGCCTATATTTCCGCAGTGAGAGGATACAGGGCTATACTTGTAATGTCTGAAATCCAGAGTGTTGAAAGAAGAAAGATCATGAAAGCCTTCGGTGCAGAGTTTATACTTACGCCTGCAGCGGAAGGAACAGCAGGGGCTAAGAAAAAACTTCAGGAAATTCTTGTGGAACATCCGGAGTATTTTTATGTTGGACAGCACAAAAATATGGACAACCCCGATGCTCATTATAAAACCACTGGACCTGAACTTTGGGAAGACACTGACGGTAAAATAGATATTCTAGTTGCAGGGTTAGGTACCGGTGGGACAATATGCGGCGCAGGAAAATATCTTAAAGAAAAGAACAGCAACATAAAGCTTGTTGCTGTGGAACCTTTTGATGCCCCTTATATTTCTCAAGGAATTTTCAAACCCCACAGAATAATGGGAACAGCCCCTGGATTTGTCCCGGAAACCCTGAACAGGGAAATTATGGATGAAATTTTGCTGATTAAAGAAGATGAGGCCTTTGAAATGTGCAGACAGTTGGCAAGCAAAGAAGGAATGCTTGTGGGTATATCCTCTGGAGCAGTGGCACATATTATGGCAGAACTTGCCAAAAGGCCTGAGAACAAAGGCAAAAACATTGTAGGAATTTTTGCTGACTCAGGACAAAGATATTTAAGTGTTGAAGGATTATTCAATGTCTAAAAACAAACTATGTTGCTTGCCTACGGGCAAAGCTCAAAAAGAGGTCGTTTAATCGCGACTCTTTTTTGCTCAATGTAGTAACACACAAATCAGTAAAAAGGTTTACGAAAAGGTGGAGTTTAGCTTGGCTATTTTTACCAAAAGGATTCCCTGCCTGTTTAAAGAATATCTGAATAGGTAAACGAAGCTTTAAAGTAATAAAGGTTTGCTCAGAAGAGGTGTCGAGGATGGAAGAACAGGAGCGTAAAAAGTTTCGGCCTCGGATATGGGGACTCACAGCAGTTGTGAGTTTCGTTTTCCTTATTCTCGGCGCCAATCTGTGGAAGCTGCAGATGGTGAGTGGAACGTATTATCAGGAAAAGGCCCAAGGCAACTTCATGCATATCGTTCCGGTAAGACCCATGCGGGGCGATGTCATCGATGCGCATGGGAAAGTGCTTGCTACCAGTGTTCCTCAGTTTGACGTAACCTTGGATTGGCTGGAGCTGCAAAAGGCGGACAAAGACGGGTGGAAAGATGTTGTGGCCAGGCTGGCCCGTTATGTTAAACCTTATTGGCCGATCAAAGCCGAGACGGAGGCCTTGATTAAAGAAGACATTTTGTTCATGATCCAGAACCAGCAGTGGGAACGCTATCGTCCGGTTTCCATTTTAACGGGTGTACCGCAGGAACTTCAGGCCGTGATTGCTGAACATGCGGATGAGCTGCCAGGTGTTAGTATCGAAGCCATGCCGGTTCGCTCCTACCCGCAGCAAACCTTGGCGGGACAAATCCTCGGTTATGTCCGGGAGATTGATCTCAGTGAGATGGATCCATTCAACCAAGACCCAGTCGCAAAGGACAAAAGAATTACCTATGCTGCAGGTGATTTGGTCGGAAAAATGGGGATTGAAAAAAGCTATGATGCCTGGTTGCGAGGAGAAGAGGGCTCGCAGCAGATTATTGTGGATAATCTCGGACGCCCAATCGCGAAGCAGGTTCTGAGCGATCCGGTTCCGGGGAAAACCATTCAGTTGACCATCGATGTCAACCTGCAGCAAGCCGTGGAGCAGGAATTGGAGCGAATTATTCAGGAGACCAAGAAAAAGAATCCCAAAGCGGAAGCGGGTGCGGCGGTCGTCATCGATGTGAATACCGGCAAAATCCTGGCGATGGCTTCCCGCCCGTTTATGAATCCGAACGAACTGATCGGCAAAATATCAGATGAAATATCGGCAAAGTATTTCACCGGTTCGGATGCGGCCACCTTTAACAGAGCCCTTTCGGGACTCTACCCGCCCGGTTCGACCTTGAAAATGCTAACTGCTATGACCGCTTTAGAAGCGGGTGTGGTCACTCCGAAAGAATCCATTATTTCTTCCATGTCTTCTCTGGGCCCTGCCTCGATTCAAGCCCAGGGTTTTCCTGAATGGACGGGGAGCCCTATGGTAGGCAGGAGTGTCAATTTGCGGCAAGCTTTGGCCTGGTCATCGGATATTTATTTTGAAATCATGGGCAAGAGGGCGTTTGATAGCCAGCCCGAACTTCTGCGCAAACTCGCGTCTGAGTTTGGTTTAGGGCCAATCTCCGGTATTGATATTCCCGGTGAAACAAAGGGTATCAGTCCTTCGCCAAATTGGAAAAAGGATTACTTCAAACCATACTACGATAAGAAGTATCAGCAGGCCTTAGACGCCATCGACAAAAAATATGCGGAAGCACTCACACAGGCGCAGGATGACAAGACCAAGAAACACATCCAGGGGCAGGTGGATGCGGAAAAAAACTTGGCCAAATTCAACTACCAACAAGACCTGACCTACCATGTGGAATGGCGGCCTTTCGATAGTTTCAACAATGCGATCGGGCAAGGATATAATTCCTACAGTATTCTGCAGCTGGCGAATTATGTAGCGACCATGGTCAACGGAGGGAAGCATTATCGGCCTTACCTTGTGGATAAGATCATCGACCCGGTCAGCAAAAAAGTGATCAAGGAGATGAAGCCGGACGTATTAAATACGGTTTCCGCTTCTCCCGAAACTTTGGCGGCGGTGAAAGATGGTATGCGTGCCGTTATGACCGAAGGGACTGCCGGCAACCTCTTTGCCAATGTTCCCGAGTTTTCTGGCGGTGGAAAGACAGGAACCGCTCAGACCCAGTCCAAAACCGCGGCGAGTATTGACTATAACGGCATGTTTGTCGCCTTCGCTCCCTATGATAAGCCTCAAATTGCCGTGGCCGGGGTCGTGACGGATGCTGAACACGGGGGTTCGTCAGCCGGTTATGTCGCCAAAGCAGCGATTATGAAGTATTTTGGCTGGCAGGAGAAGCCTTAATTTATAATTGTAACCCATCCTTTTCCACCAACAAGGTGTAGGTGTCGTCTTCGTTCGCCAAGACCTCAAGGATTTTATGCCCGTCTGCTTTTAAACTACGAGGGACGTTTTCAATCGGTTCTCCCTTATTGATTTTGATTTGCAGGATCTCCCCTGATTCAAGATCCTCCAGGGCTACTGTGGCTTTGACGTAAGTCACGGGACATATAACATCCGTGATATTGACACAGGCAGTGCACTTGTCGAGAAGTTTGTTAGCTTGCTCAAGACTATTCATGGCCTTATCCTTTCTGTATATTCCTAGGCACTGTTATTCCAGCAGTTCCTCCAGAGCCTCGTTCATGCTCCCGCTGCGTAATCCTTGCAGATCCAGCGTGACGTAGGTGAAGCCCAATACCTTCATTTTGACGACGATGGCATCAATATGGGAATCCATGAGTGCGCTGAACGCTTCCCGTGGGATCTCAATTCTGGCTATGCTGGCATGATGGCGTACCCTTAATTGCTCAAAGCCCAGCGAGCGCAGGAAGGCTTCCGCCTGATCGACCTGTTCAAGCTTGTCGATGGTGATCCGTTCTCCGTAAGGGATACGGGAAGAAAGACAGGCCAGAGAGGGTTTATTCCAGGTCGGAAGACCCAGTTCTCTAGAGAAATACCGGATTTCCTCTTTGGTGAATCCTGCCTCCTTCAAAGGGCTGCGGATGCCTAACTCACGTCCTGCCCGCATGCCTGGCCGGTAATCTTGAACATCATCGGCATTGGCCCCGTCCAGTACAAAGGCGAAGCCTTCTGACTGGGCGATCTGTTTAAGTTTCCCGAATAGCTCGGATTTGCAGAAATAACAGCGATCCACTGGGTTACAGGCAAACTGTTCGTTTTCCAACTCCACAGTAGTTATGATTCGTTGGTTTGCTCCAATAAGGTTGGCGACTTTGGTTGCGTCACTCAATTCTTCATCCGGGTAAGTCTCGGAAGTGGCAGTAACGGCTAAACATTGGTCTCCTAGGGTATCATGGGCGACTTTCAGCAAAAAGCTGCTGTCTGCTCCGCCTGAATAAGCCACTATAACGGAATCCATTTCTCTGAGAAGGTTCTTGAGCAATTCTAGTTTGCTATTCTCCAAAATCTTCCCTCCTTAAGATAAGTATTCATACAAATTTGCTTGGTATTAGAAATAAGTATGCGTATGATAATCTTCTTTGTCAAGAAAATTTAAACCCCACTATAAGGAAAATCCCCTCGTACCACCTTGAAATCTGGTAGTTTGCAGGGGATTCTGGCCCATACTTCTCATATTTAGATAAGGCACATCGATGCTTGGCAGTGATTAGTTTACTGGAGACAGGCTCAAATCCATGAGCTTGTGAGTCTATAGCATAGACATAAGCCACGCGGTCCCGGAAGATTTGGTCTTGCGGGGAAACGAGAAAGGACATATAATATAATAATTATACGATATATAACGCAAATATTATATTAAGCGGAGAGAAGGGGAACTGAAAATGATTCAAAATAGACCGGTTCCGGAACCTCAAAGCCGGACGTTTACAACTCAGAGGCATGTGCTTTATGTTTTCGTGTTTGCCATTATTTTTATTGTCGGTGTGTGGTATGTAAAATGGAACCCTTATTATCACAAGGCGTTTCTCGCGGCTAGCAAACATTCGATCGGTACTTCCATTATTGCAGGCCAAAGTACTCTTCCACCTGCTCCTTCTTGGGCTGCCGCCTGGGGCTATGCAGTGGCCTATTTTAAGGCCGTTTGGCAAGCAGTCATTTTAGGTCTTGTGCTTGGTTCTCTGGTACAAGTTTTGTTGCCCCAAAACTGGATTGAAAAGGCTTTTGGTCAGGTCCGTTTCAAGAGTACAGTTCTAGCCGGTGTGGCGGGGATGCCATCCATGATGTGTACTTGTTGTGCGGCTCCAGTTGTTGTCGGATTGCGGCAACGTAAATCCTCGGTCGGAGCGGCAGTGGCGTATTGGCTGGGTAACCCGGTGTTGAATCCTGCTACTATCATATTTATGGGCTTTGTGCTCTCGTGGAAGTTGGCTGCAATTAGAATCGTAGCGGGAAGCATTATGGTTTTTGGGATTGGTTATGTGACAAACAAGATAAGTCAGGAGGAGACCTTGCCTGCTGACATCTTGCCGGGCGAGGAAATAGTCGGAGGCAATCTACTTAAGCGTTGGTGGCAGGTACTTTGGCCGTTGGTTCGTGATACGATTCCCGCATATCTGGTCGTTGTTTTTCTTTTAGGGGGCGTTCGCGCTTGGCTTTTCCCGGCGATCAACCCGGCCTGGGCCAATAACCTTTGGGCTCTTGTCGGGTTTGCTCTCGTCGGAACGTTATTTATTATTCCTACGGCAGCCGAGATTCCGATTGTGCAGTCATTATTTTCTTTCGGTCTGGGTATCGGCCCTGGGGTTGCCTTGCTATTGACCCTGCCGGCTGTGAGCTTGCCATCGCTCATTATGGTGAAACGGGTTTTTTCTACACGGGTATTGGTCACGGTGGCGGTGTCAGTGGCGCTGACTGGTGTTATGGCTGGAGCGTTAGCTAGGTTTCTTTTCTAGAGTCTGTACTCCGGTTTCAGTCGCTCCAGCCACGTTTGCTCCAGTTCCTTCAGTTCTTCTCGGTAGTTACGTCCCGGTTCATCACTTTGCTCGATCATTTCCAGGACTTCAAAAACGAAATTGGCTTCCCCGTAGTCTTTCCAGTCTTGTTGTAGTTCCTTGATGCGGTGACTGTTCAGACTTAAGTCGAATCGATGTCGGTTGAAGATGGCATCAAGATTGTTGCTGCTTCCAAAGTATATCCTTCCGGTGGCAAGATTCCGGATCTGATAGACACCAATGGGCCGATGTCCTTGTTTGTAAGCTAATTTGGCTTCTCTATGGTCGTTTGCAGCAGGATTCATAACGGTTCTCCTTTCCGTCCGTGTGCTAAATCGGTGGTGGGGATAAGGCTGTTGGGATGTGTTATGTTGAGTTTGCTAGTTTCTTATCCAGTAGGCGCTCCCATCGACCAGGCGATCGAGGAAGCCGTATTCGATCAGATAACGGCGGATCGTAACATGGTCTGGGTGAACCTCCCCCACCTACACTTCATGTTGAGGTGGGGGCTTCCAGCTAGTCCAAAATGCATGGCTCAAGGGATTCTCAGTTCGAGATTCCTCACCCCGATGGGCGTGAGTCCATCATCCCGGTAGAGCTGGCAACGATATGCTGCTTGCTGCATACGGGCCAGGTTCTTGGCATCTACTACTTTTCGCCTCAAACGATCCGTAGATACTTGGGTTCGAACACGGTTATTTCCCGGAACTCTCCATATTTGTGCAAGGTTAAGATGTTCGTCGCTCCGTGAATATCCCTGTGTTCCCGGTAACCACATGAACAGCTGTAATTTCTAGAGGAGGACTTCTTCCTTCTCCCACAAACGGGACACGTTTGTGTCGTGTAGGCTTCGTTTACTTTTTGCAGGCTTATCCCAACAGAGGCCAGTTTATAGTTGAGATAGCTATGGATGCGGCCAAACTGCCATTGAGACATTCTTTGATTATGCTTTGTTGAACGTTTACGCGGGTTTCCCTTCTTTTGGGGAGAAGTGTGACGTTCAATGCCCTCTACGTCTCCAACGACAACTTCCTTGATGTGATTGTCTGAGCACCAATTAACGAATTCACGGGTGGTTTTGTGGAGGGCATCCGTCAACTGGGCCTCACTTTTGCCTAGGATATAGCGCAAAGCACGTCGGTATTTCTGCCACTGACGTGAGCCTTTTTTGCATTGAGCCATTTTCTGTTGCAGTTCTTTCAGCTTCTTGTTGCGCAGCCGTTTGATACTGCGTAGTTTACGACCGGTAATTATGATTCCCTGCCCCTGATCCGAAACGGCGGTAATGGAGTGGATCTCACCGAGATCAATAGCGGCCATTCCCCGATTCGTATTTTCTTTTGGAGATTGACCATCATCATAGGCGATGGCAAACTGCAGACCCCGGTCATAGATGAGTTCAATTTCTTTGATCGTGCCCGGTGGAAGGTGTTTAATCCGCACGAGAATTGGTTTTTGACGTTTACCCTGAAGCAAGCCGAGGCTTAACTCGATTTTACCCTGTTCACCCAATCGGAATCCGTCTTTTTTCCACTTGGTATTGAAGTGCTGTTTTTCTTTGTACGGATAGCGAATTTGGGTGTGCCCTAAGGCTTTTGCTTTGCGGGCGTTTTCTCGGGCATCCAGGTATTTTTCAAAGACCGCCTGAATGGACTGACTGTGAATGGGGTAATGCGATTTAGTGGCCATGTGCAGCGTCCCTCGGTCAATCCA